>DATFUN010000370.1:0-6396 GCA_035260805.1 Myxococcales bacterium
CAACACGACTCGATTGCTGGTCTTCATGACGTACCCCCTTGGCCGGGCCCGGCAGGCGGCGCGGCCCTGGGCATACGAGCACTTCTCGCGTGAAGTGGCTATCCGGCCTTGCGTCCTACTGGCGCGGCTCGGCCGCAGATGCAGTTGCCCGGCCCTCCTTGACGCGCTTCCACGTCACGACCACCACGCCGGCGCCCATCGACGGATTCGGATTGACGAACTTGAACTCGTCTCCGGACAGCTCGATCGTCCGCTTTTGAGTCGTTCCAGTCCAGTTGGGGAAGGTGCCGCCCTCGTTGCGCAGCACGATCGCCTTGTCGGCATCGTTCGTCGTGTACGTTCCGAAGTACGCGATGCTGCCCTGCACCACGGCCCTGTTCTCCTCCGCGGTCCCCGTGGTGCGGACGTTGGAGGCGAACTTGGGCATGTCGGCACGCGTGATGATCAGCGCGAACCGGTCATTGCTGGTGAGGATCACGGTGCCCTTCGGGCCGGGACCGAAGGGTTCCGACTTGGTGCCTCCCTGATCGAGGACCGCGGACACCAGCGTCCAGGTCCCCTGCAGCCGTTGCTTGAGCGAGCCCGTCTTCTGATTGCTCCCGCCGTGCGCCGCGAATGCGACGAGCGCCAACGCGGCGAGGCCTGGCAGCGCCATCCTGCAGATCGTCTTCATGGGTACTCCCCCTGGTCGCGCCAGGAGAGGTCAGCGCGGCCGTGGGGGACCACAGCACGGGCCGGGCAAAATAGCCATGGGACTGGGCTTACTGCCCGTTGATGCCGAGCAGCTCGACCTTGAAGATGAGCGTGGCGCCGCCGGGGATGGTAGGCGGGTGACCGTGGTCGCCGTAGGCGATGTCCGACGGGCAGACCAGCTCCGCCTCCTCGCCGACGTGCATCTTCTGCACGCCCTCGGTCCAGCACTTGATGACTCCGTTGAGGGGGAACTCGGCGGGCTGGCCGCGCTTGTAGGACGAGTCGAAGACGGTCCCGCTGATCAGCTTGCCTTCGTAGTTCACCTTCACCTTGTCGGTCGCCTTGGGACTGGGGCCAGTGGCGGGCCGGGTGACCCTGAACACCAGGCCCGAGGGCGTCTTCTCCGCGCCCTTCTGTTGCGCCGCCTTGGCGAGGAAGTCCTTCGACGCGTTCTTCTCCTTGTCGGCCGCCGCGCTGGAGCGCGATTGCACCAGCTTGTTGATCGCGTCCTGCTGCTGCTCCGGGTCCACCTTGGCCTTGGCGCCGGTGGCGGCGTCGTGGAAGCCCTGCTCGACCGTCTTCAGCTCGCCGGGCTTGAGCTTCAAGAACTCCACGCGGCCGCCGGTGAGATAGCCGATCGCGTACAGCGTCTTTTCGTCGTCGGTCTTCGGCGCCTGGGCGTGCGCGGCGAGAGGAAGGGCGATCAAGGCGGCGAGTGCGAGGCGGGTCATGGAGGTCCCTTTCATGAGGCGCGCACTCTGGCACGCGGGCGCCCTTTCCGTCAGCCGGAAAGGCGTTGCGGGGAAGGCCTTACTCGGCTCCCTGGGTGATGGCGACCAGCAGCATGCCCGCGTCGGGCTTGGCCGGGTCGAGCCGCAGCCCGCCGACGAAGATCGTCCCCCCGCGCTCGATGCTGTAGTCGGTGTGCAGCTTGCGCGCGTGGGCCGGGTGCTCTCCGAGGAGCTCGAGGTGGACCTTGATGCGTCCGTCGGGCGACAGCTGCCGCGGCGTGACCTGGACGCTGCGCGAGCCCGGCAGCTCCACCTGGGCAGCGTCCTGCCAGGCCAGCTCGAACGTCTGCTCGGTCAGCAGGCGGAAGGTCCGCCAACGGAAATCCTTTGCAAATTCCGCCAGGTTGCGTGCGATCGGCGACAGCTTGGGATCGGTGCCCTCGGCGCCGCTGGTGGCCGCGATGGCGCGCACCGTGATGCGTGCGCGCGAGGCGGCGGGCGCCGGGCCCGCGTCCGGCCCGCTGTCGGCGGCGAGCACGGCGAGAAAGGCGAACACCACCTTCATCGGAGCACCGCCGGCGCACCGTCGTCGACCCAGATCACCGTGGTCTGGCCGGCCTGGAAGACGGCGCCCTGAGGGCTCTCGAAGTCGATCACTTCCACGGTGGCGTTCGGGGGACGCGCGTCGGCCAGGAGCGGCCCGGTTGCCGGCGGGTCGGTGCGCGGGGGCGAGAACAGCGCGACCGCGGCCAGCGACGCCGCCATGGCCAGACCGGCCGCGGCGGAGATGCGGGTCCGGTGCGCCCTCCAGGTCTCGGTGCCCCACACCCGCAGGCGCACGACTGGCGCGGGGGCGCGATCCTCCCGCACGCGGGCCATCACGGCGTCCGCCAACCCAGAGAGATCGGCGGAGGCCGCCCTTGCGACCACGGCCTCGCGCACGGCGTCCCGCTGCGCCTCGAGCAGGGCCTTGCGCGCGCTGCACGCCTCGCAGCAGCCCGCGTGCTCGGCGAGCCAGGCCACATCCTCGGCGGCGAGCTCGCCGTCGATCCACGGCCCGAGCAGGGGCACCGATTCCTCACAGCGCCGCTTCATTCCTCCCCCTCCGACTCGTCCTTCGCCTCGTCGCCGAGGTACTCGCGCAGCTTTCGCTGCATCTTCAGCCGCGCGTGGAAGAGCCGGCTCATCACCGTGCCCTTGCGGATGCCCAGGGTCTGCGCCAGCTCTTCATAGCTCAAGCCTTCCACCTCGCGCAGCAGCAGGATCGCCCGGTGGTTCTCGGAGAGCGTGTCGAGCGCCTCGTCGATCTTCGACTTGAGCTCCGCGTTCAGGGCAGCGCGATGTGGCCCCGCCAGCGCGGCCGAAGGCGGATCCATCTGCGCCTCGATCTCGGCGTCGCTCTCGTCGAGCTCGACCCGCTCGGTGCGGCCCCGCTTGCGCGCCGCATCGAGGCAGAGGTTGGTGGCGATGCGGTACGTCCAGGTGAAGAAGGACGAGTCTCCCTTGAAGGAAGGCAGGTAGCGGTGCACCCTGACGAACGTCTCCTGCGTGATGTCCATCGCCTCGTCCGCGTCCTTCAGCATTCCCAGGGCGAGCTGGTACACGCGCCTCTGGTACCTCTCGACGAGAGCCCGGAACGCTTGCGCGTCGCCGCCCTGTGCGGCCCGGACGAGCGATCTGTCGTCCGGTGGATCGGCGCCCCGCCTGGCCGGTTTCCCGCTTTCGGTCATGCGACGCGCCCGGTCGGCCTTGTATTCACTGGAAGGAGGTCCAAAAGACGCCTGCCCGTCCGTAGGCCGTGCGGGAATGTAAGCCGTGAGTCGTTGTCTAGACTACGATGATCGTGCGGGGTTCGACTCCCGCAGATAGACCCACACACTTGGCCGGTCCGATGCAACTGCCCCATCCGACACCGGAGATTCCCGAGCTCGGCGGCCTCGCTCCTTCCCGGCTGTCGGAGCTGGCCGAGCAGGGTATCGCGGCCCGGCGGGAGATCGATGCGCGGCTCCGCCAGGCGCGCCGGCGCGCGCGGGGGCTGGCCGTGCTGCGCGGGGCTGCGCTCTTCGCCGCCGGCGCGGTCCTTGCGCTGTGCGCCGGAGCGCTCCTGGGGTCGTTCGCCCCGGCGGCCATTGCGCGCGGCTCGGCCGCGGTGCTGCTCCTCTTCTCGGCGGCCGGCGTGGTGGCGTTCTCGCTCCGCTCGCCGCTGCAGCGCGCGGCGGCCCGGGACGACGTCGCCCTGGCCGGCGTGCTGGCGGGGTCGTCGGAGCTGCTCTCCAGCGTGGAGCTCGCCCGCGCGCCCGAGCAGCCGGGCATCTCGCGCGATCTGCTGTCGCTGTTGCACGTCCGCGCCGCCGACCAGGCCCGATCGCTGGACGTGCGCCGCAAGCTTCCGCTGCGCTCTGCCGGGGTTCCCCTGGCGGTGCTCGCCGGAGCGCTGATCGTGGCCGGCCTCTTCCAGCTGGCCGCGCCCCGCCGCCTGGCGCTGGGCCTCTCGCGGCTGCGTGGAGGCGATGCCGCCGCGCCTCCGCCCGAGCTGGTTCCGATCGTGGGCGATCTGACCATCACGTACTTGTATCCACAATACACCGGACTCCCCGCGCGCACCGAGGAAGGGACCGCGGGAGATCTGCGCGCGCCGCGCGGCACCGAGGCGCACATCACCGCCCGGGCGGATCGCGACCTGGCCGAGGCAGTGGCGGTGGTCAACGGCAAACCGATCAAGCTCCTGGCGCAGGGGCCCGGGCGGCGGCAGCTCTCGGGGTCCTTGACGCTCCTGCAGCCGGGCCGCTGGAGCTTCCGGTTCCTCGACGGGAAGGGGCGCACCATCGCCCAGGGACCGGAGCGCCCGGTCGAGATCGTCGCCGACCAGCCGCCGCAGGTGGCCATCGAGGCGCCCTCCGAGAAGACGCTGGAGGTCGATCCGCAGGGACGCGTGCTGCTCAACTGGTCGGCGTCGGACGACTACGGCCTCTCGCAGGTGGCGCTGATCTTCCAGCTCGCGGGCGGGAAGGAAGAACGCGTCGTGCTGCAGCAGACGCCGGGCCAGGCGGCGCGGCGTCTGCGGGGGACGTATGCGTGGGAGCTCTCGCCCCTGCGCCTCCGCGCCGGCGACAAGGTCACCTACTCGGTCGAGGCGCGCGACAACGACGCCGTCGACGGCCCGCAGCGCGGCGCTTCCGCCACCCAGGTGCTCAAGGTGTTCTCCGCCGCGGAGCACAGCCGCGAGGCGCTGCTGCGCGCGCAGGCGCTGTGGGAACGGCTGGTCGCGCTCGCGGCCGATCGCATCGAGGAGAAGCCCGCGCCCGCCGCCGACGCCTCCGGCTGGTACTCCGCGACGGGCGCGAAGGACCAGGGAGCGCTGCAGCTCGTCTCCGAGCTGCAGGCGGCCGGCACCGCGCTCATCAGGGACAAGCTGGCGCCGCGTGAGGTGGGGCGCGCGCTCCGCTACGCGGCGAGCTCGCTGGGGCCGGCCGTGCGGCGGACCTCGCTGTCGCGCGCGCCGCTCTCGCGCGGATCGGCCGGGCTCGACGGCGCGCAGCGCAACTTCTCGCGCGCCCTGCAAGCCGAGATCGCCGAGGAGGAGAAGGACATCCTCTACCTGCAGGACCTGCTCGACAAGGCGCGGCTCGATGCGATGCAGGAGATCGGCAAGGAGCTGGCCGCTTCCCGGCGCGAGCTGGCCCGGCTCGCCGACAAGCTGCGCAAAGCGCCCGACGAGGAGACCAAGCGCCAGATCCTCTCCGAGGTCGAGCGCATGCGCGAGCGCATCCAGGACCTCATGGCGCGCATGCAGGAGATGGCGCGGGGCATCCGCGACGAGCACCTCAACGCGGAGGCGATGGAGAACGTCGAGCGGCAGCAGGACCTGCTCTCCCAGCTCTCCGACATCCAGCGCAAGCTGCAGAGCGGCAAGGTGGAGGATGCGTTGAAGCAGCTCGACCAGCTCGGCCAGGATCTGGAGAAGCTGGAGAAGGGACTCTCGCAGCGCGCGCAGGACGAGCAGGGCGGGCAGTACTCCGAGGAGGCGCAGAAGCTCTCGCAGGCGGCCCAGAAGCTTCGCGACATCACCGCCCGCGAGAAGGCGCTGCAGCAGCGCACTTCCCAGCTCCGCCGGGAGATGGGCGCGCAGCAGCAGAAGCGGTTCGACCAGCGCGGCGGCAAGGAGCTGGCCAAGCGGTTGCGCGAGAAGGTCGAGCAGGCGCGCCAGGGAGTGAAGCAGATCGACTCCAAGCTGGCCGAGCGGATGGGTCTCGAGGACGTGCTGGAGGCCGCGCAGTCGCGGGTGGACGATCTGTCTCGCGCGCTCGAGTCCGGCGATTTCTCCGAGGCGCTGGAGCAGGCCGAGCGCAGCCTCCGGGCGGTGGAGACGCTGCAGGCCCGGCTGGGGATGGAGGAGCAGCTCGCGCAGCGCTACCCCGGGTTCGTCCGCGATCCGGAGTCGGTCAAGCGCGGGATGAAGGGCGTGCAGGGAGCCGCGCCGCCGCTGCGCGAGGTGGTCAGCGAGCTCGGGCAGACGATGCCGCGCGGCGAGCCGCTCACGCCGCAGCAGATGGAAGAGATGCAAAAGCAGCAGGCCGAGCAGAAGAAGATCGGCGACGATCTGCAGCAGGCGCGCGAGCAGCTGGGCCAGGTGGGCCGCAAGGTCCCCATCTTCGGGCCCCAGCACGAGCAGATGCTGCAGCAGGCGCAGGAGGGGATGGGGCGCGCCGAGCAGAGGCTGGGGCAGGGCGAGCCGCGCGGCGCGCAGGCCGGGGAGGAGCAGGCGCTGGAGCAGCTGCAGAAGTTCGAGGACGCGATGCAGCAGATGGCCAAGCAGGCCGGCGGGAAGGGCCAGGGCGGTCCTCGCATGCCGATGCCGTGGGGCGAGCCGTCCGGCGAACAGGGCGAGGAAGAATCGGGGGACATGGACACCCAGAAGGTGGAGATCCCCGATGCCGAGGCGGGTCGCGGGCCGCAGGAATTCCGCAAGGAG
>DATFUN010000371.1:0-9977 GCA_035260805.1 Myxococcales bacterium
CCGTGAAATACCAGCGCGGCCGCGTCACCTGGAGGAAGGACCACGCGAGCGATCTCTGGTCGGTGCGGATCGCCCCCGAAAGCCGCATCGAGTTCGAGCCCGGGCAATACGTCACGCTCGGCCTGACGGACCCGGCGACGGGCAAGATGATCGAGCGCGCGTATTCGGTCTGCTCGGCGCCACACGAGGAGGAGCTGGAGTTCTTCTTCGAGCTGGTCCCGCAAGGAAAGCTCACCCCGAAGCTGTTCGAGCTGAAGCCCGGCGCCGACGTCTGGATGCGCCGCCGTGCCAAGGGCGCGTTCACCATCGATCGCAGGGGCGGCCGCCGCAATCACTTCATGGCGGCCACGGTCACCGGCATCGCCCCGGCGCTGAGCATGGTGCGCTCGCTGCGCCGGGAGAAGCCCGACCTCCGGCTCGTCATCGTGCAGGCGGGGAGCCGCTCCCACGAGCTCGGCTATCGCGAGGAGCTGGAGCGCGCCGCGGCGGAGTCCGGCGGCTGGCTCACCTACGTTCCCACGGTCAGCCGGCCCTGGGAGGACCCCGAGTGGAAGGGGGAGCGAGGCCGGGCGGAGGACGTGCTCCGCAAGCACCTCGACCTGGGCGGCTTCACCCCGGAGGATTCGACCGCGCGCAGATCCACGTCGAGGTCTACTGGATGCCCGCGAAGGCCGACGCTACTACGGCGACCTGAGCCGCGCGGAAACGCGCGCCCGCGCGCGCCATGCAGGAGCACCTGCGCGCTCGCACCCCGCAGGGTCCGAGGTGAGCGGCTGTCGCAGGAGCTGGCGAGCCGCTCCTTGCTTCGTGCGCAGCGTGGCGCCGGCGCCGGTCTCCATCACCAAGGCGGTGGCGGACTCGCGAAAGAGGATGTCGAGGAATGCGTCGACTCTGGCCATGGCGGACGGCCGGACGGATCCGCCACTTCCGGTGCGGCTTGAGCCGCCCCGGCGACCGTGCTAACGCGCCCGACATGCGCGAAATCCTGCCCGGCGTCCTCACCTGGCCGTGGTTCTCCGAGCGGCACGGGTACGACTTCAACGGCTACCTGCTTCGCCTGCCCGGCGGGAACCTGTGCGTCGATCCGGTGGAGATGCCGGGCGAGGTGCTGGAGGAGATCGTCGCGGCGGGGGTCCAGAGGATCGTGCTCACCAACCGCAACCACTTCCGCGCCAGCATGAAGGTGAAGGAGCGCACCGGCGCGCCGATCGCCATCCATCCCGCGGACGCGGCGTTCGCCCGCGGCAAGGGCGCCGCGATCGACGAGGATCTCCGTCCCGGACAGCGCCTGGGCCCGCTGGAGGTGGTGGCGGCGCCGGGGAAGTCGCCCGGCGAGGTGGCTCTGTACTGGCCAGAGCAGCGCACCCTCCTCGTGGGTGATGCCTGCGTAGGGAAACCTCCGGGCTCGTGCGCCCTGCTGCCCGACGCGGTGATCGACGACAAGGCCCGGCTGCTCGATTCGCTCCGGATGCTGGCGCAGCTCGACTTCGATGCGTTGCTCTTGGGGGACGGCGCTCCCATCCTCTCGGGCGGGAGGGCCGCGCTCGGCCGGCTCCTCGAAGGAACGCCGCGATGAGCCTGGAGGACCTGCTCGCGACGCTCTTCCAAGCCCACCCGTGGCACGGCGTGCCGCCCGGCGATCCCGCAGGCGTGGTGAACGCGTACATCGAGATCGTGCCGAGCGACGTGGTCAAGTACGAGCTCGACAAGCCGTCCGGGCACCTGCGCATCGACCGGCCCCAGCGCTACTCGAGCCTGCCTCCCTCGCTGTACGGGTTCATCCCGCAGACCTATTGCGGCGAGCGCGTGGCTGCGCGAACGGTGGAGCGCACCGGCGTGGCCGGGCTGCGCGGCGACGGCGATCCGATGGACGTGTGCGTTCTCACCGAGAAGGCCAACGCGCAGGGCGGGTTCCTGCTGCACGCGCGCCCGGTGGGCGGCCTGCGGATGGTGGACGGCGACGAGGCCGACGACAAGGTGCTCGCGGTCCTGGAGCAGGACCTCGTTTTCGGCAAGATGGACGACATTTCACAGGTGCCGGAGGGGCTGGTCGACCGGCTCCGCCACTACTTCCTCAGCTACAAGCAGCTGCCCGGTCCCGACGCGCGCAAGGTGCAGATCGCGGAGGTCTACGGGCGCGACGAGGCGATGGAGGTCATCCGGCGGAGCATCGAGGACTACCGCGCGAAATTCGGCGCGCCGGAGGACCGCGCGGGCAAGCTGCGCGAGATGCTGGGGGACCGCCGGTGAGGGCTGCCCGACCGGACCGGGGCCGGCGGTGACCTTTCCTCCCGTCGAGCCGCCGGCGCCCCGCGTCGAGCTGCCCGACGCGCGCCGCGCGAACCGCGAGGGCATCGTCGCGCTGTCGCGGACCATGACCCCCGGCCTGGTCCTGCAGGCGTACCGGAAGGGGATCTTCCCGTGGCCCATCATGCAGGGCGTGGTGCCGTGGGCGAGCCCCGACCCGCGGGCGGTCTTCCCGCTCGAGCCGCGGCGCTCGTGGCCGCGGCACCTCCAGCGCGCGCGCAAGCTGGGCTACACGGTCACTTTCGACCGGGAGTTCCGCCAGGTGATGACCCGCTGCGGCGAGGCGCGCGCAGAAGGCACCTGGATCACGCCCGACGTCCTCGCCACTTACTCAGAGCTGCACGCGCTGGGATGGGCGCACAGCGTGGAAGTGTGGGCGGACGGGCAGCTCGCCGGCGGGCTCTACGGCCTCGCCGTCGGATCGCTCTTCGCGGGCGAGTCGATGTTCCACCTGCGCACCGGCGCGTCGAAGGTGGCGTTCGCGGCGGCGGTGGAGCGCGTGCGCGGGCGCGGCTTCACCTTGTTCGACGTGCAGGTGATGTCGCCCCATCTGGCCACCCTGGGTTGCGTGGAGATCCCCCGCTCCGACTACCTCCGGCTGGTCGAAACCGCCGTCGAACAGCCGAAGCAATTCTAGACTAGAAGCGTTTCACGCGAAGCGCGGAAGATTGGAAAGCGTGGATTCGCGTGAAACGCTTTTCGTCTTGCGGTGCGGGCGGATCGGCTCGGAGTGGCGTACATTCGGGTGGATGAGGCTGGGGATCGATTTCGGGACCACGCACACCGTCGTCGCGGCGGTGGATCGGGGCAACTATCCCGTCGTCTCCTTCGAGCACGCCGACTTCATTCCTTCCCTGGCGGCCGCCGGCGAGGACGGCACGCTACGCTTCGGAGCACAGGCGGCGGCGGTAGCGCACGACCCGGCGTGGACGGTGCTGCGGTCGTTCAAGCGCCTGCTGAACGACGCCGGCCCGGACTCCGAGGTCCTCGCGGGCCCGCGCACGATCAAGGTGGTCGACCTGCTCACCGCGTTCCTGTCGCACCTGCGCCAGGAGCTGCACCTGCGATCCAACGCGCACCTGCGCGAGGACGAGCCCCTCAAGACGGCGGTGAGCGTCCCGGCCAACGCCTCCAGCGCGCAGCGCATCCTCACCGTGGATGCGTTCCGCAGGGCCGGCTTCGACGTGGTCGGGCTGCTCAACGAGCCCAGCGCGGCAGGGTTCGAGTATGCGCACCGCTTCCGCGAGACGGTGACCAGCAAGCGCGAGTACGTGCTGGTCTACGACCTGGGCGGCGGCACGTTCGACGCGTCGCTGATCAAGATGGAGGGCAAGGCGAACGAGGTGGTCACTTCCTCGGGCGTCGCGAAGCTGGGCGGGGACGACTTCGACGAGGCGATCCTGAAGCTCGTCGAGTCGAAGCTGGGGACCGTGTGCTCGTTGCGCGAGCGGCGCCTGCTCCTCGACGAGTGCCGCGTGCAGAAGGAGTCGGTCAACCCGAACACGCGCAAGCTTGCGGTGGATCTGGCGGCGCTCGGCCGTCACGAGCCGCTGGTCGTGCCCACCGACGAGGTGTATGCCGCCTGCGCTCCTCTCGTGCAGCAGACGCTGGAGGCGATGGAACCTGCGATGCGCGACCCGCGGCGCGAGAACGAGGGTGTCGACTGGAGCGAGCTGGCCGGGATCTACGTGGTCGGGGGCGCGAGCGCCTTCCCACCCGTATACCGGCTGCTGCGCGAGCGGTTCGGCGCGCACCGGGTGCGCCGCTCGCCGCACCCCTTTGGCTCCACCGCCATCGGGTTGGCCATCACGCTCGACGACCGCGCCGGCTACTCGCTGGCGGAGCGGTTCACCCGGCACTTCGGCGTCTTCCGCGAGGAGAGCGCGGGCGCGGAGGTTTCCTTCGACGTGCTGTTGCCCAAGGACACGCGCCTGCCGGCGCCGGGAGGCGCGCCGCTCAGCGTGACGCGCCGGTACCGCGCCGCGCACAACCTGGGGCACTTCCGCTTCGTCGAGTGCGCGCGCATCGAGCAAGGCCGGCCGGAGGGGAACCTCGCGATGTGGGACGAGGTGTTGTTCCCGTTCGACCCGCGCCTGCGCAGCGTGCGCGATCTCGCCTCGGTGCCGGTGCGGCGGCTCGACGGGGACGGGCCGCAGGTGGAGGAGACGGTTCGCTGCGACGCGGCCGGCGAGCTGGAGGTGCAGCTCCGCGTGCTGGACGACGGATTCAGCAACACCGTCCGCATCGCCCGCCGCGCCGTCGCGTGACCGCGCGAGGTCCGGCGGGGAACGCACGGGCGGGATCAGGTCACGAATCTCGACAGTACCCTTTTGCCAATCGAGCGGCCGCTCTCGACGAGCGCGTGGACGCGCCGGAGGTTTCTGACATCGATGGGCCCGGCGTTCTCGGTCAGCGTCGTTCGCAGGACGCCGGCGTCGACGAGGTCGGCGACCTGATCCAGCAATTCGTGCTGCGCGACCATGTCCGGCGTCTGGAACAGGGAGCGGGTGAACACCAGCTCCCAGTGCAGCGAGACGCTCTTGCGCTTGAGGGGGACGACATCGAGCGTCTTCGGGTCGTCGATCACGGCGATCTTGCCTTGCGGCGCGATCGCCGCGGCGATCGCCGGGAGGTGCTTGTCGGTCGCGGTGAGGCCGGCGACGTATTCGACTTGCGGCAGCCCGATCGCCTTCAGTCCCGCATCGAGCGGCCGCCGGTGATCGATGACGTGATGGGCACCCATCTCTTTGCACCAGGCGATCGTTTCCGGACGGGAGGCCGTCGCGATGACCGTCAGCCCGGTCAGCCGGCGCGCGATCTGTGTCAGGATGGAGCCGACGCCCCCGGCCCCGTTGATCACGAGCAGCCTGCCGGTGGATGACGGAGCCCGCTCCACGCCCAGTCGGTCGAACAGCAGCTCCCAGGCCGTGATCGACGTCAGAGGCAGAGCCGCAGCCTCCGCAAAGGAGAGCGAGCGCGGCTTGCGTCCGACGAGTCGCTCGTCGACGACTTGGAGCTCGCTGTTGCTGCCGGGCCGGTCGATGGCGCCGGCGTAGAAAACCTCGTCGCCTGGGCGAAACAGTGACACTTCCGCCCCGACCCCTTCCACCAGGCCGGCGGCGTCGAAGCCGAGCACCCGGGCCTCGCCGGACGGGGGAGCGGCGGTGGCCCGTAGCTTCACATCCACCGGATTGACCGATACGGCCTGCACCGAGACGAGCAAGTCACGGGGACCGGGAACAGGCTTCGGCAGCTCGAGTGCGACGAGCGCCTGTTCGTCGCTGATGGGCAAACAGGCGCGGTAGCCGATCGCCTTCATGTCGATGGCGTAACAAGCCGGGCAATGGCTCGTGGATATACTTCCGTATAAGCCGACTTGTGGCTAGTGCGGCCCGGGCGTCCCCGCGGCGGCCTCTTCGAACGGCAGGACCCGGGCGCCGGGGTGGATGCGCTTCACGAAGTCCAGCACGTTGCGGCCGGGGCCGCATTGCACGAACTCGTCCACGCCGCGCTCGACCAGGAAGCGCAGGCTCTCCTCGAACAAGACGGGCGCGCTGACCTGCAGCACCAGCGAGCGGCGCACAGACGCCGCGTCGGTGAGCGCGCGGGCGCCGACGTTGTCGATCACCGGCACGCGCGGATCGTGGAAGGAGGCCTTTTCCACCAGAGCCGTGAAGGGCGGCACCATGGGCTCGAGAAGCGCGGTGTGGAACGGAGCGGAAACGGGCAGCTCGACGATCGTGGCGCCCGCCTCGCGGCACGCCGCGGAAGCCTCGGCGACCGCGCCCTTCTCGCCGGAGATGACCGTGTTCCCCGGGGCGTTGTGGCTGGCGATCCCCACCACGCCGTTGGCCGTCCGGCACAACCGGCGGATCTCCGCGCGGTCGAGCCCCAGCACCGCGGCCATCGCGCCCACCCCGTCGGGGACCGCTTCCTGCATGAGCAGGCCGCGCTCGCGGACCAGGTGCAGGGCATCCTCGAACGGCAGCGAGTCGGCGACTACCAGCGCGGAGTACTGGCCGACGCTGTGCCCGGCAAGCCACTCGGGCGCGCGCCCTGCCGCGCGCAAATGGCGCGCCTGCGCGACTTCCAGCGCGAGCAAGGCGGGCTGCAGCGCCGCGGTGTGGCGCAGATCGTCGGCCGACCCCTCCCACATGGCGGAGCGGAGCGGGAAACGGAGCACCTCGTCGGCCCGCTCGAACAGCGCGGCGCAGTGCGGGCAGCTCGAAGCGAGGTTCTTGCCCATGCCGACGGACTGGCTGCCCTGTCCGGCGAAGAGGAACGCGGTCGGCATGCGCGGCGCAGTTGTGCACCAGGAGGCGCGCCGGGTCAACGCGAACTTCGGCAGCGCCGCGGTCGGCGGCGCAGATCCCGCAGGAAGTCCGGCGCGGGACCGCGCGCCGCGTCCGTACGCGTCAGCGAGTGGTCGGACGGCCGTTCCACGTCCCGGTGGGCTCACCGGCTGCGGCGTGCGCAGAGTAGGCGGGCACCGACGCAGGGAGGCCAGACATGCGCAATGGAAGCACGTGGAGATTCGTGGCCGGTCTCGTGCTGGGTGGAGCGATCGTGGCGCTGATCGCACGCAGGCGGCGACGCGCGGCGATGGATGCCGCCGGCCTGACGCCGGGGCGCGGGCGCGGCCTGCGGCAACGGCTCCGCGGGATCGTCTACCAAACGAGAGAGCGCCTTTCCGGGGAGGACGTTCCCGACGACATCCTGGTGGAGCGCGTCCGCGCGCAGCTGGAGCGGCCGGTCTCGCACCCGGACGCCATCGACGTGCGGGCGCAGGACGGGTGCGTGATCCTCGCTGGCCCCATCCTGGCCGACGAGTTGGACGAGCTCGTGCGCCAGGTGGCGAGCATCGGGGGCGTGCGCTCGATCCGGAGCGAGCTCGACCTGCACGACGAGCCTGGAAACGTGCCGGCGCTGCAGCACTGACGCATCAGCCGCGGCCCGGCTCCTCCGCCGGCCGCTGCTCGGCGAACTGCTTGAAGAGGAGCAGATCGTAGAGCGCTTTCAGCGCGCCCGCGCACAGAAGCGGCCAGCCGAAGCTCGTGCGATCGAGCAGGAGCCCGGAGAGGAGCGGCGAGAGCGCCGCCGCCAGGCTGCGCGGCACGTTGGTGACGCTCGATGCGGCGGCGCGCTCTTCGCGCGGCACCATGGCCATCACGTACGCCTGGCGGGCGGGGACATCCATCGAGGAGAGCGCCGTCCGCAGGAGCAGGAAGAAGACCGCCAGCGGCGCGGTGGGCATCAGCCCGGCGAGCAGCAGGAACACGTTGGCGGGGAGGTGGGTGAACACCATGGTGCGCACGTGGCCGATGCGCGCGGCCAGCCGCGCGGCGAGGAACTGTGACAACGCGGCGAGCAGCCCGGCCGCGAAGAAGATGGCGCCCGCCACCTGCACCGGGAGCGCGAACCGCCGGAACAGCCACAGGACGAGCAAGGATTGCACCACGAAGCCGCCGCCGAACGAGTCGAGGCTGAACAGCGCGGACAGCTTGAGGACGGTGCTCCGCGAGCGCGCGAGCGGCTGCGCCGGAGCGGAGATTCCGTGCTCGATCGCGGGCGACAGACGCGCGTAGGCGAGCGCCGCGACGACGCCCAGCAGCGAGTAGAGGAGAAACCCGGCGCGCTCGGCCTGGGCCGCCGCGATTCCAATGCGCTGCGCTGCCGCGTCGGGAAACCCGGCGGCCAACGCGCCGGCGGCGCCCGTGAAGGTGCCGGTCAGGTTGTACCAGGCGAACAGGCCGGTGCGGTCGCGGGAATCCGCCGTCTCGGCGAGCACGGCCTGCTCGGTGGGGAGGAACAGCGTCACGTCGCCGGCCGACGGGTTGACGGTGCCCACGAATGCGACCACCAGCAGGGGCCAGAAGGAGGTGACGCCTGCGAAACCGAGCCCGGTGGCGACCATCAGGGCCGCGGCTCCGAGCAGGACCGCCCGCCGGCGGAGCCGGTGGCCGAGAAGGCCGATGACCAGCGTGAGCGCCGCCGAGCCCAGCAGGGTGGCGGTGACGATGGCGCCGATCTGCACGGGGTTGAAGCCCAGCCGCCCGAGATAGCTGGCGAGGAGCACGCTGACGACGCCGTCCGCGAATCCGCGGGCGCCGCGCGTGAACAGGAGCATCCGCGCGTCGCGCGTCGCGGTCGACAGAAGCACCGGCCGAGTATGCGCGCCCCGCTGGCGGTCCCGCTACGCCGCGACCTGGGCTACCTGCGCCCGGCGGCCACCCCGGCGTCACGTCTCCCGCTGCACACTGACCACCCGGACGCGCTGGTCCTCCAGGTCGACCTGGTAGCCGATCCGCCAGCCTTCCAGCCGGATCTGGACGGCCTGCTCCATCTCCCAGAACAGGCTGCCCGGGTGGATCAGGTTCGCGAGCGTGTGGGCCGCGGCGATGAGCTTCTCCCTCGCCTGGAAACGGATCGATGCGGGAACGGAGGCGAGCACGCGCGCGTCATCCTCGACCAACCAGCCCCAGGTGGGCAGGGGGCCCCCCGCGACGACGACGACCACGCCGTCCTTCCACGAGAGCTTGTACTCCAGGAGCCAGCCACGGACGTGCAGCTCGAGCGTCGGGTCCACGTTCCAGAAGGGGCTATCGGCGGGGATGAGGTCCGCCAGCGTTTTTGCCACCTCGGTCAGCCGCTGATCGAGCAGATCGCGGTGACGCGCGGGAGGGCCGCTGACAGGCAGATCGTATCGGACAGTCCAGTTCGGGTTCGTCATCTCGGCGCATTTTTTATCGGCGCGGCCGGCGGCGCCCCATGGGGCGATCCCTGATCTGGCGGGAAGAGTTGCCCTACGAGTCGGGCGCGACGATGCCGTGCCGGACGGCCCAACGCACCAGCTCCGCGGTGCTGCGCGTCCCCAGCCGCTCGGCCAGCTGCGCGCGATGGCTCTCCACCGTCTTCACGCTGAGCTGCAGGCGCTGTGCGATCTCCTTGCGTGAATGACCCTCGGCGATGAGCTGCAGGATCTCGCGCTGGCGCCCGGTGAGCAACTCGAGGGGATCCTTGGCGCCTCCTCGTGCGCTCTCCGAGTAGGCGGCGACGACCTTCTTGGAGACCGAGGGGCTGAGCCACGTCTCCCCGGCCGCCACGGCGCGGATGGCCATCTCCAGCTCCTTGCCGTCGGCGTGCTTGAGCATGTATCCGGCCGCGCCGGCCACCAAGGCGCGGCGCACGTATTCATCCTGGGCGTGCATGGAGACCACGATGACGCGCGTCCTCGGCTGCTCCTTGGCCGCGCGCCCGACCACTTCGAGCCCATTGAGCCCCGGCATGGCGATGTCGATCAGCGCCAGGTCGGGGCGAAGCTCCCCGATCAGGCGCAGCGCCTCCCTGCCGTCCGCAGCCTCGCCGACCACCTGGATGCCGGGGAGCGCCTCGAGCAGCGAACGGAACCCTGCCCGCACCAGGGCATGGTCATCGGCCAGAACGACGCGCAGGATGCTCACGTTTCACGCCGGGGTTACCAGGTACGTATTATAGCTGATGAGAGCGGAGTCAGGCATGAACGGCAACGACCACACTCCGCAGCAGCTGCTGGCCGCGCTGGAGCGTCTACGGCCTTCCGATCACCTGTGCATCACCTATCACGAGGAGGCAGACCGGTTTGCGGCTACCGTCCCGTTCGTCCGGATCGGGCTCGAGCGGGGCGAGCGGTG
>DATFUN010000372.1:0-8636 GCA_035260805.1 Myxococcales bacterium
CCAGCCCGGGCAGCAGGGCCGCGAGTCCGACGAGGTAGCTGGACGAGGCGCTTCCCGCCCCCTTGACGAACTGGGCGAGGGTGAGGTTCCGCGGGTACGCGCCCGCGGGGCTCACCTCGCGCATGATGGGGTTCCCCGCCACCTGCAGGAAGGTGGTGCCCACTCCCAGCGCGAAGATGCAGGCGAGCAGGAGCGCGAAGCTGGGCGCGCGCAGCGCCGGGACGAGGACCGCGGCGGCGCTGATGGCGAGGCCCACGGCGAGCACCCTCTTCTTGCCGGCGTGCGCGGCCAATACACCGGCCGGTACGCTGAAGACGGCGAAGGCCACGAAGACGAAGAACGGCAGCAGCGTGGACACCACGTTGCTGAGGCGGAAGCTCGTGCGGACGGCCTCCGCCATCGGCCCCATCGCGTCGGCCACGCCCATCACGAAGAAGGTCAGGAAGATGGGCACGGTCCGCAGCCGCATGCGGGGCGAACGGTAGCGGAACCGGCCGGGACGCGCCAGGAAAGGCCAGCGCTCGCGCTCCTTCCCGAGTACCCTGCGCGCATGATCCTCCTCGTCGCGATGGCGCTCGCCGCGGAGCCGGCCTCGTTCGTCGATCCGCGCATCGGGAGCTCGAGCGGCGGCAACACCTTCCCCGGCGCGGTGGTGCCCTTCGGCATGGTCGCTTTCAGCCCGGAGACGACGCGCGGCGACGCCACCCGCGTGCCCGCGCCCGGCGGGTATTCCTGGGATGCGC
Source organism: Myxococcales bacterium (assembly GCA_035260805.1). Lineage (GTDB taxonomy): Bacteria > Myxococcota > Myxococcia > Myxococcales > 40CM-4-68-19 > VBKO01. The sequence continues at coordinate 744 of DATFUN010000372.1, forward strand.
TCCGGGTCCGCGGATTCAGCCTGACCCATCTGTCGGGCACCGGCTGCCGCGGCGCCTCCGGGGACGTGCCGCTCATGCCCTACGTCGGACCCGTCGAAACGTCACCCTCGGCGGACGCGACCGACCAGATCTACGCGTCGCGCTTCGCGCACGTGAACGAGATGGCCGCTCCGGGCTGGTACGAGGTGCGGCTCGACTCGGGCGTGAAGGTCGAGCTCTCGGCGACTCCGCGCACCGGCTCCGGGCGCTTCAGCTTCCCGCCGGGGAAGCCGTCGGCCCTCCTGCTGCGCGTCTCGAATTCCGAGGTCGGAAGCGGCGACGCGCGGATCGAGATCGACGCCTCGGCCCGGGTCGTGCGCGGCTGGGTGACGAGCGGCAACTTCTGCGGTTACCTGCACGAGGTGGACCGCCGCAGCTACTACACCCTGCACTTCGTGGCCTCTTTCGATCGACCTTTCGCGCAAGTGGGGACGTGGCACGACGGCGCGATCTCGCCCGGTGCCGTCTCCGCGGGGGGCGGCACCGGCTATGGGGAGAAGGGCATCCCCCCGCCTGGGAAGGGGAGCGGCGCCTGGGTCACCTTCGCGCCCGGCTCGGTGGTGGGCGTCCGGATCGGCATTTCGTACGTGAGCGCCGCCGGCGCCGAGGCAAACCTCGCCGCCGAGCAACCGGAGGGCACGCGCATCGAGACCGTGCGGGCCCGCGCACGCTCCGCCTGGAACGAGGCGCTGGGTCGCATCGAGGTGCGCGGCGGGACCCAGGAGCTGCGCAGGACGTTCGCCACCGCGCTCTACCACGCGCTGCTCCACCCCAACCTCTTCAGCGACGCCGACGGACGGTACATGGGGTTCGACGGTAAGCCGCATGCGCTCGCCCCGGGGCAACGGGCGCAATACGCGAACTTCTCCGGCTGGGACGTCTACCGGTCGCAGCTCCAGTTGGTGACCCTGCTCGATCCGGGCCTCGCCTCGGACGTGGCGCAGTCCCTGTACAACCAGGCCTCGCAGAACGGCGGCGAATGGGACCGCTGGACGCACCAGAACGGCGCCACGCACGTGATGGAGGGCGACCCGTCGCCGCCCGCAATCGCCGCCATCGCGGCTTTCGGCGGGACGGCCTTCGATCTCCAGGGCGCGTACCAGTCGCTGGTGCGCGCCGCCACGGTGCCCACCGCGCACGACCTGAGCAAGGAAGGCTGTCCGGTCGAGTGCGTCGGGCAGCGCCCTTCGCTCGATCGCTGGCTTTCCATTCATTATATTCCGGCCGCCTCGAACGCCTGGGGTGGCGCCGGCGAGACGCTGGAGGACGCGGCCGCGGACTTCAGCCTGGCCCAGCTCGCGCGCAGGGTCGGCGATGCGGAAGCGGAGCGCCGGTTCCAGGAGCGCTCCGGCTACTGGCGCAACGTGTTCCATCCGGAGCGCCGATACGTGCAGGACCGCAACGCGGACGGGAGCTGGCCCCCGCTGGACCCCTCCTCGGACGACGGGTTCGCCGAAGGGAGCAGCACGCAGTACACCTGGATGGTCCCGTTCGACGCCCGCGGCCTGTTCGATGCCATGGGGGGTGACGGCGAGGCGAGGCGGCGGCTCGACGGCTTCTTCCACCATCCGGACGGCGGCTGGGCGCTCACCTCTCTGGGAGGGCTCCACGCCGACCTGGACAACGAGCCTTCCACGGCGGCGGCGTGGCTGTATCACTTCGCCGGCCAGCCCTGGAAATCGCAAGCGACGGTCCGCCAGGCGATGAGCGCGCTGTGGACCGATCGCCCTTGGGGCATCCCCGGCAACGACGATCTGGGCGCCATGTCCGCCTGGTACGTCTGGGCGGCCCTGGGCCTTTATCCGAACTACCCCGGGCGGGCCGAGCTGCTCGTCGGCAGCCCGCTGTTCCCGCGCATCGTCGTGCGGCGCGGGAACGGCAAGACCATCGAGATTCGGGCGCCGGGCGCCGGCGCAGGCCGCCCGTACGTGCGCCGGTTGCGCGTCGGCGGGCGCGCCTCGACGAAGCTGTGGCTGTCGGAATCCTTCGTCCTTCGAGGCGGCATCCTGGAGCTCGAGCTGGCCAAGGCTCCGAACGAACGGCTCGGAACGGATCCCGCGGACCGGCCGCCTTCCTTCCCGCCGCGCTGAGGCTCAGTGCTCGAGCAGCTCGTCCAGCTTCTCCGGCTCGAGCACCACCGCGAACTCCTTCGCTCCGTGCGACTTGACCTGCTGCTGCCAGGAGGCGAGGCGCTGCCGGTAGACGCTCGGGTTCATGTTGTCGCCGTTCAGCTTCTTCACGTTCATGGCGAGGATGCGCATGCCGGCGAACTCGTCCGCCGCCAGGGTGCGCTTGACGCCCTTCGGTAGGTCCTCTTCCATGTCGCTGAACACCACCATCGTGCGCTGGCCCGCGCCAGTCTCCTTCAGGTACTCGGAGGCGAGCATCATCGCGCCGCGGATGTCCGTGAACCTCGAGCGCTGGCGCTTCGCCGCGAACTTGTCCATCTGCGTGGCGAACGCGAGCTTCTGCGCGTTGGCCTTGGAAGGCCGCACGTCCAAGGTCATCCCGCCCTCGACGTTGGCCTTCTTGTAGCTCTCGTCGTCGATGCGGATGACGAAGATGCTGTCGCCCGGCTGCAGCTTGGGCAGGATGCCGCGCTTGATGACGTTCACCACCTCGGGCTTCTGATCGGCGTAGGTGCCGGACACGTCGACCAGCGCGACGATGGCCTGTGCGTAGTTCTTCCCGCTCGAGCAGGACAGCGCGAGCGGCAACGCGAGAAGGCTGAGCCTCTTCATGGGCGAGCCCCCTTGGCGGCCGGGATCGAAGGCCGCGCGCCGCTCGCCAGCCGCTCGATCTGCAGCGGGATGACGATGTAGATGTCGTAGAGGTGCCGCGCTCCCTCGACCAGGTAGCGCGACCCGTGCCCGAGCAGCCGGGCGATGGTCCCGACCAGGGCCAGGATGCCGGCCGTGAGCGTCAGGAAGATGTGGCCGCCGGTGGTGATGAGCGTCTCCAGCGGCACCGCCACCATGGCGAGGATCCAGGGGAGGATGAAGCCCAGCACCGCCTGGCCGACCACCGGGATGCGCGAGGCCGCGGGATCCGCGACGGCCTTCTCGTGGACGCCGGCCAGCGATTGCTTCAGCGCGGTGGCCGACTCGACCAGCTGCTCGCGGAGCACCGCCAGCGAGCACTCGATGCAGGCGAGCAGCAGCAGGCCGCCGACCGAGACCACCAGGATGATGCGGCGGCGCGAGGCCGGCAACAGGTCCAGCTTGGGGAAGAAGCTCGTGATGCCCAGCATCTCCATCGCGAAGATGCCGGCCGCGACCTCCATCAGCACCACCACCAGCGCGGCGACGGTGGAGACGGGCATGCCGCCGATGCGGCTACCGGCGGGCACCAGCTCGGACATGGGGAGCGCGATGAGGTTGAAGTTCACGAACGCGCCGCCCACGGCCACGCCGAGCACCAGCAGCGAGGCGACGAAGAGCTGCGTGGACTGCCAGCCCATCGCGCGCACGGCCTTGTCCTCGCCCTTGCGGATCTCCTCGTACGCCGTCATGTGCGCGTCGATGCGCTTGGTCGTCTCCAGGGCCGCGGCCACCGACTTGCCCGCGTCGGCCGCGTTGTTGTTGAGCTCCTTCAACATCGGCGCCATGCCGTTCAGGATCTTGTGCCGCTTGGCGGTGGCGTCGCGGTACTCCTGCAGCGCCTTCTTCTCGCCGGCCTTCGCGGTGTGGTGGATCTCCTCGAGGACCTTCCTCACCACGTTGTCGCCGTTCTGCGGCATCTTGGCGACCGCGGCGGTCGCCTCGGCCCAGCCCGGAGGCGTGGGCGCGGCGTTCCCGCACTCCTTGTAGTCGGCGTCGATCCGCGCGGTCAGGTCGTCCATCTTGCGGTGAAGCTCGGGATAGCGGCCGAGCTCCTTGGCGAAGCTGACCTCCACGCGGCGGAACTCGCGCGCGACCTTCGATTCCGCGTCGCCCTTCCCCATCTCCAGCACCATCTCGCGGTCGCGCTTGGCGATGGACACCGAGACCGACTTGCACCAGCGCGCGGTGATGCGGAACGCGCCGGCGAGCACACGCCCCAGGGACCGGAACGCCCGGTGCACCGGCGCGCGCGCCGCCCAGCAGAAGAGCTGGCTGAGCAGCCAGAGCGCCAGCAACGAGGCGGCCGGGCGTGCCGGCCAGAGGTACAGACTCTCCATGTTGAGCTCCCGGGTTCAAAGCGAACCAACAAGCTCCAGAGGTTAGGAGCCCGGGATGTGAGTCTGCGAGGCCCTCAGGTGGGCAGCGCGCGCACGAGGGGCGCCCCCAAAATTCTACCTGCCCAGAATCCAGTCCATTAGCGCCCGCCAGGAGGGGGACAAGCGGAACTGCGCGGCCCGGAGCCTGCGCAGGTTCCTGCCCTTCACCCACATGCGCATCTCGCGCAAAAGCTTCTCCGCGTCGCGCCTTTGGCCCTCGGCGGCCAGCAGCTTGGCCAGATCGAGGGTCCCGTCGAAGTGAAACGCGTCGAGGGTGAGCACCTGGCGCAAGAGCGCGATGGCCAGCGGCCGCTGGACCTTCTTGGTCAGCTGCTCGCGGCCCTCGAGGAGCGACTGGACCGCGTCCGCCTTGCGCCCGCGCTTCACCTGCTCGTTGGCGACGCGCTCCCAGTACTCCACGTCCTCGGGGAAGTTCTTGGCCGCCACCTTCCAGATGGCGATCGCCTTGTCGGCGAACCCCGCCTTGAGGAAGCCGACGCCCGCGGAGTCGAAGGACCGGCGAGCATCGTCCCAGCGCTTGGCGCGCGCGAGCAGCGGCGCGATGCGCGCGTGCACTTGATGGTCGTTCGGGTCCTGCGCGAGGATCTGCGAGTAGCCGGCGATCGCCTTGCGGACGCGCCCGCGGCCGCGCGCCTTGTCGGCGGCATCGAGGATGGCGGAACGGTCGTAGGTCTTCTTGCGCCAGAACACGCGGCGGCAGTGTACAAGGAATCATGCCGGTTCCGCACCGTCTGGGAATCATTGGGCTGGGCCTCATCGGCGGGTCGCTCGCCCTCGCTCTGCGCCGCGCCCGGCCGGAGCTGCGCATCCTCGGCGTGGACGTGGACACGGGTGCGCTGAAGCAGGCGTCGAGCGCGGGCGCCATCGACGCCTCCGCGACGCCCGACGCAGCTCCCCTCGCGGACTGCGACCTGGTCGTGCTCGCGCAGCCTGCCGCGGCGCTTCTGGAGAGCATCCTGCCCACCGCCGCGCGGATGGCGCCAGGCGCGGTGCTGACCGACGTGTGTGGCTCGAAGGAGGCGATCTGCGCGCGCGCCGCGGGACAGGAGCGGGTCGTCTTCGTGGGCGCGCATCCGATGGCCGGCACCGAGTTTCGCGGGTTCGCCGCGGCGAGCCCGGTCCTCTTCGGAAGCGCCACGGTCGCGGTGTGCCCGCCGGTCGGCGCGCGCACGGACCGGGAGCGCGCCCTGGGCGCGGTGAAGGACCTGTGGGCCGCCGCGGGGGCCGGCAAGCTCCTGGAAGTCGATCCGTCCGAGCACGACGGCGCGGTGACGTTCGCCTCGCACTTGCCGTACCTGGCCGCCGCCATGGTCGTCGAATCGCTCTCCGACGTCGCCGAGCTGGCGCCGCTCGCCGCGGAGCTGGCGGCGGGCGGGTTCCGCGACACGACGCGCCTGGCGGGCGACGGCACGGTGGGCGGGGCGGCCGCGCTCAACCGGCACGTGCCCGGGGCCGCCCGCGAGTTGGCGGATCGGTTGCGCGCGCTCGCCGACGAGCTGACGCGGAACCCGGAGCGTACCCTCGAGCGCCTCGGCCGTCTCGCCGACGCCCGCCGCCGGATGCGACTCCCGCCGCTGCAGCAGAAGTAACCACGCACCGCTCGGCGCAGATCACTCCGCCCGCAGGGCGATGAGCGGGTCGACCCGCGCGGCTCGCCAGGCAGGCACCCAGCAGGCGAGGAGCGCGGCGCCCAGGAGGACCGCCACCACCGCCGCGAAGGTGCCCGGATCGTGCGCGCCCACTCCGTAGAGCATCCCCGCGATGAGGCGGCCGAGCAGCAGCGCGAACGCGACACCGATGCCCGCCCCGAGGAGCGCGAGGGTCATCCCCTGGCCGACCACGAGCCGCACCACGCCTCCGGCACGCGCCCCCAGCGCCATGCGCACGCCGATCTCGCGCGTCCGCTGCGCGACCGAGTACGCGAGCGTGGCGTAGATGCCCAGCACCGCCAGGACCAGGGCCCCGGCCGAGAAGACGGAGAGGAGCAGCATCGACAACCGGCGCTGATCCAGCGTCGCCGAGACGAAACCCGCCAGCGTCCGCGCTCCGGCGAGGGGCTGGTCGGGATCGAGAGAGGCGATCTCGCTCCGCAAGGAAGAGAGGAGCGAGGCGAGTCCCAGCTCGCTGCGCACCACCAGCGTCATGTCCACGGGCGGCGGCGTGGGAGTCTGATCGATTGGATAGTAGACCTCGGGCTCCGCCGCCTCCCACAGGCTGGACTGGCGCGAGTCCGCGACCACTCCGACGATCTCCACCCACTCCGTCGTCTTCGCATCGGCCACGCCGTAGCAGAACCGCTTCCCCAGGGCTTGCTCTCCGGGGAGGAAGCGCCGCGCGAATGCCTCGTTCACCACCGCGACCCGCGCGGACCGCGCCGTATCCTGCCCCGTCACGTACCTGCCGCGGCGCAAGGGGATCCCCATCGCGCGGAAGTAATCGCCGGCCACGACCTGGGTCTGAGCGATCAACGCGTCCGGCAGCCCGGGACGTCCCTCGAGCGTGATGTCGCCGGACATGATGCTGCCGCTCATCGGCAGGTTCAGGGTTGCGCCGGCGGCGCGCACGCCCGGAATCGCCGAGACGCGCCGCGCGACCTCGGCGTGGAATTCCGCCGCGCCTTTCTCGGCATGGGACAGAGGGAGCATCACGGCCCCTTCGGCACGGAACCCCGGATCGACGGCGCGGAGCCGTTCGAAGCTGCGGATGAGCAGCCCCGCGCCCGCGAGGAGCATCACGGCCAGCGCCACCTCGCCCGCGACCAGCGCATCGCGCAGGCGCGACCGGTGAGGGGTCGTCGACGCGCCCGCGCGCAGCGCGGCAACGGAGGCCGCACGCGACGCAAGCAAGGCCGGGAACAGGCCGGAGGCGATCCCGGCTGCGGCGGAAATGCCCACCGCAAAGGCGAGCACCGCGGAGTCGATCCCCACTTCCGAGCCGCGCGGCAGCGACGATCCGGCGAGCGCGACCAGCGCCTTCACACCCCACCACGAGGCCGCGACACCCAGCGCGCCGCCTGCCAGCGCCAGCACCAGGCTCTCCACCAACAGCTGGCGCAGGAGTTGTCCGCGAGAGGCGCCCAGCGCCGCGCGGATCGCGAAATCGCGCTCGCCCGCGGCCGCGCGCGCCAGCTGCAGGCTGGCCACGTTCGCGCAGGCGATCAGCAGGACGAAGACCACTCCGCCCAGGAGAATGAAGAGCGGCAGCTTCGCCTCGCCGACGATCCTTTCCTGCAGCGACTTGACGCGAAACCGGTGGTCCTTGTTGGTGGACGGGTATTCCGCCGCAAGCCGTGTCGAGATGGCGTCCAGCTCGGCCTGGGCCTGCGCGATCGCGATGCCCGGCCGGAGCCTGGCGAACCCGTGCAGGTAGTGCTCGCCTCGCATGGTGACGCCCTGCCTGAACCCTGGCATCACCGGCAGTTCGCCCGCAGTCGAGATCCACAGCTCATGCCGCGGCGGCACCGACGAGCCGGAAGGCAGAACGCCGACGATGGTGCGCGGCTCTCCGTTCACCGTCAGCGTGCGTCCGACGGCGCGCGGGTCGGCGCCGAAGAGCCGCCGCCAGAGGCGCTCCGAAAGGACGACCTCGCCCGCGGACCCTGATCCGTACAGCCGGCCGATCAGGGCGGACGCTCG
>DATFUN010000373.1:0-10750 GCA_035260805.1 Myxococcales bacterium
CGGCTGCGCGTCGCCGCCCGCGCCACTGGCCCCGCCGCGCCGTCCTGCCCCGGTCGGGCGGGTGGTCGCCGGGTCCCGCGTCGGCGATCGTCGACGTGCTCCCCACGGAGCCGATCGCGCGCCCGTCCTCGCCAGCGCCTCGGTCGCCGCTGTGCCGGCGGCGAGCTGCAGCCGCGCCCGCACGTCCGCGTCCAGCGCCCGCAGGCGGGCGCCGTACTCCGTCTCCAGCCGTTTCTCGACCGCCACGCGCTCGTTGACCACCGCGACCACGCCAAAGGCGATCAGCGCCACGCTGGGCAGCAGCATTCCGCAGAGCAGCCAGACGAAAGCTCGGCGGAAGTCGATCAGCTCGGAGGTTCCGGGCATCGATCCCTTGTTATACCGGCGGCTGCCCACCAGTGCCCGGTGGTGTACTGTCCCATCCGTGGCGAAAGCACGTCCACGGACCGGCGGCGGAACAGGCGGGCAAGCGGCCGCACCTCCTCCGCGCGCGCCGGGTGCTCCGGCGCGTCCACAGGCGACGCCCGGCTCTCCGGGGCAGGCGCAGGCCGCGCCCGGCTCCGCGGGCCGCTCGTCTGGCGTACCCGGCGGCGGCACCTCCCGCCCGCTGGCCGAGTCCGGTCTCGACCCGATCGCGCTGCTCGCCGCGGGACTGGTGCTGGCTGCGATCGCTCTCGCTGCCTGGTTCGGGCTGTTCCGGGCGCACTGACGAGGCGCTGTCAGCCGGCCGGCACCACCTCCTCCGGATGGCACCGATGGATGAAGCCGCACTCCAGCTCGCGGCAGCGGGCCGGCTCCGTCCTGGGCCACACCCCCGTCCGCCGCCCGGAAGCGACGGTGCCTGCGGCTTCCAGGAGGCGCCGGCGGATCGATTCCAGCTCCGCCGGCCCCGGCGCCTCCCGGGGAGCGAAGGGAGATCCGGGAGAGCGCAGGAAGACGAGTCCGCTGCGGACGGGAAGGGTGGATCCGGTCAGCTCCCGCGCCGCCAGAGCGTACGCGTCGAGCTGGAACCGATACCGCCCGGGCGGAGCGGCGCGCGACAGCTTGTAGTCCACCACGGTCGCCTGGTCGGAATCGAGCAGCAGCGCATCGAGCTGGCCGCGGACCACCAGGCCGGGACCGGCCGGATCGCCCTCCCGCGGCTCGACCCGCAGGGCAAACGGCAGCTCGCGGTGGAGCTTCCGCGAACCCGCGTCGGCCATCCGCCGGGCGAGGCCCGTTTTCAGGAAGGCCGCCACCGCGTCGATCACCTCGGCGACCTCGGGCGAATCGGGATCCTCGCCTTCCAGCTCGGCGACCTGCCGCAACTCCTCGCGCCGTGCGCGCCCGTCGGGCAAGTCGAGCGAGGCGAGCTCGAGGAGGCGGTGCGCCAGCGTGCCCCGCTCGGCCGCGCCGCCGGTGCCCGACTCCCCTGCGCCGCGCGGCCTCTCCTCGAGCCCCAGCTCGTGCAGCAGCTGGTACCGCCGCGCGCACGCGCTCGCGTCGGCGAGCTGGGTGACCGGCGCCAGCACCGTGCCCTGCGACTGCTCTCCGCCGCGACGGCCGGCGCGCTCGACCAGCTCGCGCGCGCGCTCGACCGCTGCCGCCTGCTGCGGACCGGCGACGGCGGGAAGCGCGGCTCGCGCGACCGCTTCCGCGAGCGCCGGGTCGCTCTCGACCAGGGCCGTGCCGCCGACGGTTGCCGGCTCCGTCTGTCCCGTCGCTCCATCGGGCAGGACGCGGACCAGGCCCGTGCACGAAGGCAAGGCCCGGTCGATCCACTGCCGCCAGGTCTCGACCCGCGGCGCCGCTCTCCCGGACAAGACGAGCAGGTCCCGCGCCCGGGTGGCCGCGACGTAGAACAGCCGACGGCCCTGCGCGGCCTCGCGCTCCTTGCGCAGGTCGCGGATGCGCAGCCCGTGCGTGCCCCACCGCTTCCAGCCCGCTCCGCGCACTTTGAGCCCGAGGCCCAGATCGCGATCGAGCAGGACGCCCTCGGTTCCGGCGCGGGGCTGCGCGGCGCACTCCGGGACCACCACCACGGGAAACTCGAGGCCTTTCGCCGCGTGAACCGTGAGTAGCCGTACCGCGTGCGGATCGCTCTCCTCGACCACGCCCGCATCGGCCTCGCCGACGTCGTCGTCGGCGAGCCTCCTCACCTGGGCGACGAAGCTGCGCGCGTTGCCCCCGTGCAGCTCGTGCTGGCGCGCGAAACCGACCAGCTTCTCCACGTTGGCCGCCGCCTGCTCCCCGTAGAGGCCGCCGGCGATGGCGGCGAGGAAGTCGCTTTCTGCGAGCGCCGCCTCGAGGAGCGCGGCGGGCCCCAGCCGGTCGCATTCGCGCTGCATCGGCGAGACGAGCGCGAGGACGCGCTCGAGCGCCTCGGCGTCGTCGGGGAGAAGCGATGCCCGCGCGGCCGGCTCGCGGGCCACTCGGAGCCTGAGACCACGCCTGCCGGCCTGCGCGAGGAGCACCAGGCCCTCGTCGGATACCGGCCCGAGCGGCGAGCGCAGCACGGAGAGCAGCGCCAGGTCGTCGTCGGGGTCGGCCGCCAGCGCGAGCAGCTGGGTCAGGTCCATCACCTCGCGGGCCTGGTAGAAGCCGCGTCCCTTGAAGACGAGGTGCGGAATGCGCCGCTTGAGGAGCGCGCGACGGAACACGTCGACGTTGGTGAAGCGGCGCAGCAGGATGGCGATGTCGCCACCCTGTACCGGCCGCTGGCCGTCTTCCTCCTGGATTCGTTCCGGAGCGCCCGGTGAAAGGAGCAGCGCGATGCGGCGGCTGACCACCTCGGCCTCGGCTTCGACCCCGGATCCGAGCACGTCGAGCAGCTCGGCGCAGGGGCCCGTGCTGGGTCCCGCGCGGTGCGCGGCCAGGGCGTCCTCGTCGCCGAAGGGCGTGTCGAACGGCCGCTCGGCGGCGGCGAGCGCGGTGCGGAAGAGGCGGTTTGCGAACTCCACCAGCGCGGGCAGGGACCTTCGCGAGGTGCGCAGCACGAAGCGCTGCGCTCCGTCCTGCAAGGCGCGCGCAGCGAATGCCTGCGCCCCGGCGACGTCGGCCCCGCGGAACTCGTAGATCGACTGCTTGCGGTCCCCGACCACCACCAGCTTGCCGCGCGCCACCGGCCTCGCACCGGGGAGGCCGGAGCCGGCCGGCGCCGTCCCTTCGCCGTCCTCGACCAGCCACCCGAACAGCTCCAGCTGCGCCCCGCTGGTGTCCTGGAACTCGTCGACCAGCAGCACGCCGAGCCGCGCCTTCTGCAGCCGGCGGACGGGAAGGTCCCGCGCGAGGAGATCGCGGGTCAGCCGCGTCAGATCGTCGAAGTCGACCGCCGACGCGCGGGACTTTTCCGCGCGATACCGGCGCTGCGCCTCGCCGGCGATGAGCGCGAGCTCGCGGGACAGCCGGGCGGAGCGCACCTGCGCGTCGGCCTCGAGCAGCGTCTCCAGCGTCTCGCGGGCAGCGCGCATCAGCTCGCCGGGCCGTCCCCCCAACGAGCGCGGCAGTGCGCCGCGCAGAGCGCGGATGTGCCTCCACGCCTGCAGCAGCTCTCCCGGAGGAGCCGCGGCCATCGCGGCCGAGCCGCGCGCGCGATACTCCTCGATGCCGGAGAGCGCCTTGATCGCCGTGGGGCTCGGCGCACGGCGCATCCGGGCGGCGCGCAGCTCGGCCTCGAGATCGTCGAGCGCGGTGGCGAACGCGCGCCTCGCCTCGCCTTCCGCGGCGACGGCGTTCCCGGCGTGCAAGGCCGGAGTGGAGTCGACCACCTCCGAGACTTGACGCCCGCTCTCGCCCAACGCGGCGAGCAGGAAGGACAGCTCGTCCGCGAGCCCGCGGCCGAATCGGCCGGCGCCGCGGAAGCCGAGCTCCGCGCAGAGCCGGCGGGCGGCGTCGCGCAGCGGGCCTTGTCCTTCCAGCGCTTCCAGCGCGGCAGCGAGGCAAGCGTCCGCGCGCAGCTGCCGCGCCTCGACCTCGTCGAGCACGGTGAAGTCCGGGTCGAGGCCCGCGGCCGCAGCATGCCGCCGCAGGATCTGCCCGCACAGGCCGTGGATGGTGCCGATCTGCGCGGCGCCCAGGTCCCGCCGCACCCGCCGCCAGAGCGCCGCCGCCGGCGCACCCGATCCGGCCAGCTCGGGCTCGATGCGCGCAACCTGCTCGGGCGGGCACTCTGCCAAGGCGTCGACGCGCTCGCGGATGCGCCCCTTCAGCTCGGCGGCCGCCTTCTCCGTGAAGGTGACCGCCCACAAGCGAGCCGCGGGAAGCGGCTCTGCGCGGCCGGCTCCGCCGAGCAAGTGCAGGCAGAGCGTCACCAGGTTGTGCGTCTTCCCGGTCCCGGCGCCCGCTTGCACCACGGCGCTCTCGGCGAGGGCGAAGAGGGGCCGCAGCTCAGCCATGCGGCACCTCGGCGGCGGTCGGGACCGTGCCCGCGGTCCCGCCGTTCTCTTCCGGATCGACGGGCAGGGCGACGATGCGGCAGGCTGGTTTCAGCTCGCAGAAGTCGCAGCTGAGCGGCTGCACCGGGAAAAGGCCCTGGCGCATCCTGGCCACCCGAGACCACACCTGATCGGCGAGGTTGGCCGGCGGGCCGGGAAGCCGGCGGAGCTCGGCCCGTCGGGCCGGGTCCATCTCGAGCAGGGCGCCGAAATCGACCGCGCCGGCGAGCGCGTCGCGCAACCCGGCCGATCGCTCCGCGTCGCGCAGGCTGATGTAGGCGGCATCGACGTCGGTCGATGGCTCCCGCTGGCGGAGCATGGCGGCGTACAGCGCGAGCTGGAACTCGGGCGCGAAGAGCGTGGCCGGCTGGAGCTTGCGCGAGAGCGTCTGCTTGCTGCTCGACTTGTAGTCGATGACCAGCAGCGATCCGCTCGCGTTGCGGTCGATGCGGTCGACGGCGCCGCGGACGAAGGCGATCTCCCGGCCGGCCGGGTCGGGGATGCGCAGCGCCTCCCAGGAGCCCGGGTACCCGAACCTCCGCTCGAACTCGATCGGACGCCCGCCGGGCTGGGTCTCCGACTCGACGATGTCCTGGAGCGTGCGCGAGAGCTCGCCCCGCCGCAGCTCCCAGAGCGCCCGCCGCCCGACGTGCTCCTCGGCGGCGAACGCTTCCATCTCCTCCGCGGCGACCTCGGTGAGCGTCTCCAGCTCGCTCGGGTCGCCGCGCAAGGGCAGGCGGCCCTCCTCGTCGAGCCTGCGGAAGAACGCATCCAGGCAGCGGTGCAGGAGCGAGCCGCGCTCGCGCGCCGCCAGATCGTCTTCGCCGGGCTCCTCCTGCTCGACCCCGAGAAGCTTGTGCGCGAGCGTGCGGAAGCCGCAGGTGGCGTGCTCCTCGAGCTGGTGGGCCGAGAGCGGGGCCTCGGGCCCGAAGCGCACTTTCTCCCCGACCGCCTCGAGCGCCGCCCCGGACAGCTTTCCGGAGAAGCGGCCGGGCGCAACCTCCCCCACGAACGCCCGCAGCCGTTCGCGCTCTGCCGCCGCCGCGCGAGCGATGCGGGACAGGCGCGCGCCCAATGGCGATCCGGCCACTGCCGCGGTCAGCGCCCATGCCTCGCCACGGGGCAGCGGAGCGGAGACTCGCCACGCGGGGTCGGCGAAGGCCTCCAGCGCCGCCCGCGCGAGCAGATCGCCCGTGGAACGGCAGGCGTCCAAGCCTGGCACCGGGGAGAGCGGCGCGGCACAAGCGCGATCCTCCTCGGGAGAGAGCCCCAGCGCCCGGACCACCTCGTCGACGAAAGGAGACCGCAGCGCCGGGCGGCCCCGGGCGTCGGCGCGCGGCCAGAAGAGCCACGCGCTCCGGCCAGCGGCGCACAGGCCGAGCTGGAAGAGCAGCGGTTCCTCGGATTGGCGGGGCGGGAGGAGCACCGCCTCGCCCTCGGCGGCCGGTGCGCGGAAGACGCCGCGGCCGGCCGCCCGGTTGACCGCGCGCCGATCGTCATCGGACAGCAGCGGATCGACGGCGGGAGTGGCGGGCAGCTCTCCGTCGACCAGCCCCACCACCAGGACGTGATCGAACTTCCGCCCTGCCAGCTCGCGCAGCTCGGCGAGCTGCACCGCACCCCCGCGGGCTCCTCCCGCGGGCAGCGATGCCGCCGCGAGCACCGAGGTGAGCGCCTGCACCCACTCGGCGCGGGAGAATGCGCGATCGCCGTCGCCGAGCTCGGCAGCCCCTGCGGCCAGGGTACGGCACGCGTCTTCCAGGGCGCGCAACGCCGCCTGATCGCGCGCAAGCGCGGCCGCCGCCGCCCGGCTGAAGGGCCCAGGCTCCTCGCTGCCGGGCTCGTGCTCGCCGCGGCGGAGCCTGCGGGGCATCCCCCAGCGGTCGAGGAGCGCCAGCAGCGCGTCGCCGTGGGCGCGCACCGTGGCGCGCTCGGGCAGGGATCGGACGTCATCGAGGATGGACTGGATGCGCGCGGCCACCTCGCCCACGTCGGCGGCGGCTCGGGAGGCGTCCTCCAAAGTGGACGCGGCGGCGGCCGGATCCGTCGCCTCGCTCGCGCGCGACCTGGCCCGCGCCTGCAGACGGGCGGCCAGCGCGCGGAGCCGCTCTGCGTATCCGCCGTCGAGCGCGTCGTCCCGCACGTGCGCCTCGCGCAGCCGGCGAAGCGCCGCCTGCGGAGGAAGGGGACGACCGCGATCGGGCAGCCACAGGAGCCGCGAGCTGAGGATCTGCTCCAGCTCCTCGCGCGGGAAATGCCGCTCGAGAAGGCCGAGGATGCGCAGCGCGAGCTGGACGGGCGGCGCCGGCAGCGCGGGCCGGCCGCGCCGCTCGCGCCAGGGGATGCCGAGGCGGTCGAGCGCCGCGGCAAGCTCTTCGGCCACCCCGCCGGCGAGGCTCCGCGCGGCGACGGCGATCGAATCGGGCGGCGTCCCGGCGGCGAGGAGGTCGGCGCAGGTCCGCGCCACCTCGCGGGCCTGCGCCGCCGGCGAGGCGCAGGCCCGCAGGGTGACGTTCGCGCCGCGGGCCGGCGCTGCTCCGCCGAACAGCGCGTGCAAGAAGCCCGAAAGGGGCGAGCTGTCGGCCGGATCGAACAGCTCGAGCTCGGGGGCCGCCTGGGCGCCGCCCAGGGATTCGAACGCGCGCAGCGCGGGCTCGACGGCTTCGCGCAAGTCGGGCTGGGCGGACCAAGGCAGCCGCACGCGGACCCGCGTCCGCGCTGCCAGCGACGCGACCATTCGCACGCGCAGCGGAGTCCAATCGAGGATGGCCTCGAAGGTGAGCTCCGGTGCATTGCGCACCAGGGACGGAAGGTCACCTCCTCCGGCCAGGGCGTCGACGGCGAGGCGCAGCGCGCGATCGGGGTCGGCGAGCCCGCGGCGGTCGAGGGCCTTTTGCGCGCGGACCAGGAGGGTCGCGAGCGGCGCGATGCGCTCCTGAGCAGCGTCCGGGAGCGGCAACCGCAGCAACTCGGCCGGTTCGATCAGTCCCTGGGCCAGCGCCGACATCAGATCTTGCGCCGCGCGCGCGAAACCCGGCTGATCGCGGATACCCCAGAACGGGCCCTCGCGCGGCGTCTCCTCCCGGCAAACGTCGCGGAAGAGCAGCGCCAGCGCCTCCGGCGAGGCGACCCTGGGGCAGGCGCCGTCGGCCCGGGCCTTCCGGACCAGCTCGCGCTCCAACTGGAAGAGTGTGCACGCCACCGGGCCCGCGACGAACGGGGCTGCCCGCCGGACGAGGTGCTCTTCGACCCGGGCGGCGTCGGGCAGGACGGTGAGCGCAGGCCCGATCGGCGCCTTCCGCCGCGCGTCGTCGAAGCTGAGCTGGGCAACCCTGCGCATCGGTTCCTCCTACCACGGGGGTCCGACACGCCGGCACGGTGCGGCTCTAGCGAAGGATTCCGGCCGCCGCCGGCGGGGTGCCGCCGTGGTCCAAGCGGACTTTCACTGGCCGGTCCGGCGCTTCCCCGGGTATCGTCCACCCATGCGTTCCGTCGCGGCTGCGCTGTGCCTGGCCCTGTGCGGCTGCGACTCCGTTCCCGCGCTCTTCGGGGCGAGGGACCGGCGCTCCGTGTCCCCGCCCCAGGTGGCGATGGGCCCGTGGCTCCTCGATCCAGACCCGGGCCAGATGACCGTCGCCTGGACCACCGCCGAACCGGTCAAGGGCCGCGTCTGGTACCTGGAGGACCGCCTGGCCCAGGAAGATACGGCCCGCACCGACCATCGAGTGACCCTGCGCTCGCTGCCCCACGACGCAGAGGTGCGCTATCGCATCGAGGCCTCACCGCCCGTCGCGGGAACCTTCCGGACTGCCCCGGCGCCACACTCGCCGTTCCGGGTGGTGATCTCTGGGGCCAACCGGACCAATGGAGGCGACCATGCCTTGGTCGCGCGCGCTGTGGCGGCGGAAGGGGCGCACCTCGCGCTGCACACGGGCAACATGGTGGTCAACGCGGCGGACGACCAGCTGTGGGTCCGCTGGTTCGCCGACGAGGCCGATCTGCTGCTGCGTACGCCCTTGGTGCCCACGGTGGGCAATCACGAGATCACCGACAACGGCGTGGCCTACGGCCGCTGGTTCAAGCAGCCGTCCCGTCCGGCCTACCGCTCTCTCGACTACGGGCCCCTGCACCTCGTCGTGCTCGACTCGTTCGAAATCGCGGCCGGCGCCGATCCACATTCCGGCGCCGTCTCCGACGCCCAGCTCGCCTGGGTGGAGGAGGACGTGCGCGGCGTGCCGGCCGACAAGCACGTCTGGGTGCTGGTGCACCAGGGCCCGTTCGCGCATCCTTTGCACGTGCGTCCCGGGCACGGCGGCAGCGAGCGCGTCCGGCTCGCCATCCAGGCCGCCGCGCGCAGGCATCCCATCCAGGCCGTGTTCGCCGGGCACGAGAACTTCTACGAGCGGGGCGAGGTCGACGGGCTGCGCTACCTGGTGATCGGCGGCGGCGGGGCTCCGCTGGAGGACCCCGACCCCACCTTCCCGACGGTGGAGGCCGCCCACAAGGCGCTCTCCTTCGTCACCCTGGAGGTGTGCGGCTGCCATGTGTCCGGCAAGGCGAAGGACATCGCCGGCCGGGTGCTGGACTCCTTCACGCTGTCCAGTTGCAAGGAGCCGTGCGGCACCCCGCTGGCCGCGAAGGGAGGGGCTCCTTGAGGATCTGCGACCTGCTGCGCTTCGCCGGCGAACGCGGCGAGCCGGTGTTCTCCTTCGAGTTCTTCCCTCCCAAGACCGACGCGGGAGTGCAGGCGCTCTTCGAGACGGTCCGCCAGCTCCATCCGCTGGCGCCGGCGTTCGTCAGCGTCACCTGGGGCGCGGGAGGCTCGACCCGCGGGCGCACGCTGGAGATGGTCACCCGCATCAAGCGGGAGCTGGAGATCGAGGCGATGGCGCACGTCACCTGCGCCGGCGCGACGCGCGAGGAGCTGAAGGCGGCCGTCCAGTCGGTGATGGCCGAGGGGATCGACAACGTGCTCGCTCTCCGCGGAGATCCCCCGCGGGGCCAGCCCACCTTCGTGCCCACCGAAGGCGGCCTGCGGTACGCGAGCGAGCTGGTCCAGCTGGTCCGCGAGGTGTCCGAGGCGAAGGGCCGGCCGCTCTGCGTCGGGGGCGCCTGCTACCCCGAAGGGCACGTCGAGACGCGCGACCTGCAGGCCGACCTGCGCAACTGCAAGAAGAAGGTGGACGCCGGCGCGCAGTTCCTCATCACCCAGCTCTTCTTCGACAACCGCTGCTATTTCGATTTCGTGGGCCGCGCCCGCGCCGCCGGGATCGACGTCCCGATCATCCCGGGCATCATGCCCATCACCAACGTGGAGCAGGTGCAGCGCTTCACCGCCATGTGCGGCGCGCATGTGCCGGCGAAGCTCGCCGCCGCGATGAAGGTCCGCAAGGACGATCCGGAAGGCGCGCTGCAGCTGGGAGTCGCCCACGCCACCCTGCAGTGCGCGGACCTGCTCCGCCAGGGCGCGCCCGGGATCCACTTCTATACACTGAATAGATCCCCGGCGACCCGCGCCATCCTGGCGGCGCTCCGCGCCTCGGAGCCTTGGCTGGAGGCGTGAGACGGCGCGGCTACTGGTAGGGGACGAATCCCGCCCAGGAGGCGCGCCACAATTCCCCACCAAAGCCCGCGACGGTTGCGCAGACGCACAGACGGCGCTCGGCCGGTACGAAATAGCGTCCGCCGGTCAGGTGACTGGGGAATTCCCATGCGGTCGTGGAGGTCGGCTTGAACGCGCTCACGGAGACCAACAATTCGAGGTCCGGGCCTGCGGGGCCGAACGCACCGGGGTTGCAGGTCACCGTGCTGCAATCCGTTGTTAGAGGCAGCGTGAAGAACCAGGTGTAATTGGCTCGATCTACCGCGCGCGCGTCGGTGAGCACGAAGGGCCCTGCCGCGACGAAGCAGCCGGTCGCCCTCGGGGCGGTGCACAGGTTGGTGGTCCCTGTGACGAGGCGCGTGCCGTCCGTCGAGGCGGTCGCGACCGAGCCGGCCACGAGCGTTGTCGTGGTGCCGGGCGCTACGAAGAGTTGACCAGGCGGCCCCATCGCACCCTGATCGCCTCGGGTCCCTTGGTCCCCCTTCGGACCGGCCGGACCGGTGGCGCCGGCTGCTCCGGTCGTGCCGGTCGCTCCCGTCGGTCCCGTGGGCCCTGCCGGGCCTGCCGGGCCCGTGAACCCCTGGAGCCCCGACGGCCCTTGCGGACCGCCTGCGCCCTGGGGACCTGAGGCGCCCTGCGGCCCGGCGGATCCTGCGGGTCCCATCTCGCCCACTGGACCCACGGCACCGGTAGGTCCCTGCGGCCCGGCGGTGCCCTGCGGACCCTGGAGCCCGCG
>DATFUN010000374.1:0-9916 GCA_035260805.1 Myxococcales bacterium
TACGGCTCCGGTGGCGCGCCCGCCGTCCTGCACCTCACCGTGCGGGGGCGGCCGGGTCCCGCCGAGGTGGACGTGACGCTGATCGACGCGCGCGGCAACGCGCGCCGCACCCGCGCCACCGTGGAGCTGCGCAACGAGGCGGCCGCGGCCGTCAGGGCGTCATAGCTGCCGGCGCGTCGGCGCCGTCCGGTCGTCCGACCTGACGCCCGGGATCCGGCTGCCGGGTCATCTGGACCGAGCGCGCCATGTCTTCCTGCCATCGCTGCTCGAACTCCTGTGCGAACGCGCGGTCGTCCACCACCAGGCAGCCCTCCTCGAGCCACTCCATGGAGAGGAAATCGAGGTTCATCGACCCGACCATCACCAGCCGGTCGTCGATGAGCATCGTCTTCGCGTGCATCATCGAGGGCTGGTACTCGTGCACCTTCACACCGCTGCGATCGAGCTGAGGGTAGAACCGGCGCTGCACGTACCTCACGACCGAGTGATCCAGGTGGGGTCCCGGCAGGAGCAGCCTCACTTCCACCCCGTTCGCGGGCCGTGCGCACAGCGCGCCCAGCACCTCCGGCGGAGGGACGAAATAAGCGTTCGCGATCCAGGCGCGCCGCGTCGCGGCCGCCAGCGCGATGTGCGTCACCCACCGCGCATGGGAGAGACCCTTCACGTCCATGCTCGTCACGTAGCAGGCGCGCGCGTCGCCCGCCGGCCGCGACCGATCGAATTCCGAGCCGGGGAGCATCGAGCCGCCCGTCTCCAGCCAGTGGGCGGCGAACGCCACCTGCATCTGCCGCACGACGGGACCCTCGACCTGGGCGTTCGAATCGCGCCAGCCGCGCGGCGAGAGCCCATCTCCGTCCCACTCGGGTGCGATGCCGAAACCGCCGGTGAAGCCCACCCGCCCGTCGATGACCACCAGCTTGCGGTGGTTGCGGCCGGTGAAGGCGAACGGGCGTTCGGTCAGCGGCCGGAAATAGTGGACTTCGCAGCCGGCCTCGGTGAGCGGCCGGTACAGGCGCCGGTGGAATCCGCGGCTCCCCATCGGATCGACGAGGATGCGCACCGCCACCCCTTCGCGCGCGCGCCGGCAGACGAGATCGACGAGGCGCTCCCCGGGCAGTCCGGGCTTCCAGATGTAGACGTCGACGTGGATGCTGTGGCGCGCCGAGCGGATCGCGTCCTCGATCGCCTGGAAGACTTCGCCGTTGTCCCGGAAGGCGAGCCGGTTGCCATCCACCATGGAGGTCGCCGTCGTCTGCATGAGGGCCAGCCCGACGGAATCCACGCCTTCCGGCAGGCCGGGGCCCAAGGATCCCCAGGGGCCATATTGCAGCCGCCTGCGCCACGAGCGGCCGGCCAGCGCCCCCGCCGCGGCTCCCACCGCGAGTCCTTTCCACAGCGCATGCCGCATGCGCTGGGAAGCTGTGCATCCGATCGGCGGCGTCTAGCCGGACCGCTTGGTCAGGTCCGGCGCGACCGGAGGCGGGGTGATCTCCGGCAGGCCCTTCACGTCGGCGAGCGGCAAGGTGAAGGAGAAGGTCGACCCCTTTCCCACCGTGCTCTGCACTCCCACCTCGCCGCCGTGCGCCTCGACGATCGATTTGACGATGTTCAAGCCGAGCCCCAGGCCCGCATCGCGCGCCCCGCGGGTCGTCTTCACGTCGCCGACCTGGTAGAGGCGGTCGAAGATCTTCTCCAGGTGCTCGGGCGCGATGCCGGTCCCGTTGTCGTGCACGGAGACCAGCAGGAACCCGGGCTTGGGCTCGGCCGACACCACGATGCGCCCCCCGTCGCGCAGGTGGCGCTCGGCGTTGGCGATCAGGTTGGCGAGCACTTGCAGGACGCGCTCGCGGTCGCCCAGCACCGGGGGCGTGCTGCGCGCCACCCGCTGGCGCACGCTGATCCGCCGCTCGAGGAACCGCGGCGCAAAGCCGGCGACCGCCTGCGCGACGGCTTCCTTGATGGAGAACGGGTGCAGCGTCATCGTGTCGCGCGTCAGCTCGAAGCGCGAGAAGTCGAGCAGCTCCTCGATGAAGGCGCGCAGGCGCCTCCCCGAGTTGCGCGCGATCTGCAGGCATTGCCGCTGCCGATCCGAGATGGGACCCAGCTTGTCGCCGAGCAAGAGGTCGGTGTAGCCGAGGATGGTCACCAGCGGCGAGCGCAGCTCGTGCGAGACGTTGGCGAGGAAGTTGTCTTTGCGGCGGTCGGCCTCGCGCAGGCGCTCGTTGGCGTCGCGCAGGGCGCGGGTGCGCTCCTCCACGGCCCGCTCGATGATCTGCGCCTGCTCGCGGACCTTCTCGCGCATGCGCGCCCGCTCCAGCGCGAGCGAGGCCTGCAGGGAGAAGGCGCTCAAGGCGCCGAGATCGGGCTCGCCGTCGTCCTGCGGCCAGGCGATGAGGATCCCCAGCGCCGCGTCGGAGGCCCCGCGCAGCGGGAGCGCGAGAACGTCGTGGGCGCCCAGGGCGTCGATGAGCTTCTCGCGCACGGCGCGCGGCGCCCGGCGTCCGAGCAGCGCCCGCAGGAGCGGCCCCGGCTGCATCTCGATGACCGGCTCCGGGGAGGACACCAGCGCCGCGAGCATGGGCGAGCGGGCCGGGTCGACGGGCAGCGCGCGCAGCTCGCTCATGCGCTTGAAGCCGAGCAGCTCCAGGGCTTTGGAGGCGGCCGGACCGCGCCGCGACAGGTGGGCGATGACCAGGCCGCGCGCTTCCGACAACAGCAGCGCGCTCTCGAACCCGAGCTTGCGCAGCTCCTCGCCGACGACGCGCATCACGTCGGGCATCTCGGTCTCGCGGCGCAGCCGCGCGGCGGCGGCGGCGAGCGCGGCCTGGTGCTGCCGGGCGGCGGCGAGATCGCGCAGGGCCCGCACCCGCTCCCGCTCCTGGCGGAGCTGGGCGGCCGCCTCGTGCCCGAGCCCGCGCAGCGCGCGGAGCAGCGAGCGGCGCGGCTCGCGATCCATCCACAGGCGCAGCGCCCCGGCGCGCTCGCCTTCGAGGAGGAGCGGCACGTCCGCGCACCACAGCTCGACCGGGGCGATCTTCGACCCCACTTCCAGCGTCTCCGAGACCTCCGCCGCGACGCGCGAGAGGCGGAGCGACTTCTCCTCCGTCCCCTCGGGCACCGCCGCGCGGTCCGCCAGCTCGCGAAGCCGCTTGGCGGTCTGCTCCCGCCGCGCCTTCCCCGTGGCCAGCGTGCCGCCCAGCGCCGCCAGGCCCAGATCGACTCCCTCCTCGCCCAAAAGGTCGCGGCGCACGCGCAGCTCGGCGAGCAAGGCCCCGCAGATCGCGGCCGCATCGTCGACGATGCCCTGGAAAACGCGCGCCTCCACGATTCGAGCGTACAGGAGCGGACGGCAAGCGCGGAAGGGCCCGCTGCCCGCGATTGACTCCCGCCGACCGGGATCTACACTCCCCGGTCCTTTTCCCCGGAGCGACTTGCCGTGGACGTGAAGACCCTGGCGGTGGTGGGCGCAGGACAGATGGGCGCGGGCATCGCGCAGGTGGCCGCGCAGAGCGGTCTCTCGGTAGTGCTCGTCGACGTGAACCCGGAGCTGGTGCAGAAAGGCCTGGCCGGCATCCGCGCCCAGCTCGACCGCGCCGTGGGCAAGGGCAAGCTGAAAGCGGACGAGGCGCAGGCCACGGTCGCGCGCATCCGGGGAGCTTCGTCCGCGCAGGAGGCTTCGCAGGCCGAGCTCGCCGTCGAGGCGGTGACCGAGAACGAGGCGGTGAAGAAGAAGGTCTTCCAGGACCTCGCGCGGGCACTGCGGCCCGAGGCCATCCTGGCCACCAACACCTCCTCGATCCCCATCACCCGCATCGCCGCCAGCGTGGACCGGCCCGAGCGCGTCATCGGCATGCACTTCATGAATCCCGTCCCGGTGATGCAGCTCGTGGAGATCATCCGCGGTGCCCAGACGAGCGACGCGACGTACGCAGCGACGCGCGCGCTGGCCGAGAGGATGGGGAAGACGACCGTTCTCTCCCGGGACATGCCTGGGTTCATCGTCAACCGCATCCTGATCCCGATGCTCAACGAGGCCTGCTTCGCCCTTCAAGAAGGGCTCGCCTCGGCGGAGGACATCGACACCGCGATGAAGCTGGGAACCAACGTGCCGATGGGGCCGCTCGCGCTGGCGGACTTCATCGGCCTGGACACCTGCCTCTACATCGCGGAGGTCCTGCACAAGGGACTGGGCGACGACAAGTACCGGCCCGCGCCGCTCTTGCGCCAGCACGTCGACGCGGGCTGGCTAGGCCGCAAGACCAAGCGGGGCTTCTTTTCGTACTGATCAGCTGCCGGCGGGCGGAGGGATCATGGCCTACGAAAACATCCAAGTTTCGCGGGAAGGATCGATCGCGACCATCACGGTGAACCGCCCGAAGGCGCTCAACGCGCTGAACAGCGCGACGCTGCGCGAGCTGCTGCAGGCGGTCCGCGAGACGGCCGAGTCGAGCCGCGCGCTGATCCTCACCGGGGCGGGCGACAAGGCCTTCGTCGCCGGCGCCGACATTTCAGAGATGGCTCCGATGACGCCGTGGACCGCGCGCGAGTTCAGCGAGCTGGGTCACGTGCTCACCGCGATGCTGGAAGACATCCCCTGCGCGACCATCGCGGCCGTGAACGGCTACGCGCTGGGCGGTGGCCTCGAGCTGGCGGTGGCCTGCGACATGATCTACGCGAGCGACAACGCGAAGGTGGGATTCCCCGAGGTCACGCTGGGCATCACTCCGGGGTTCGGCGGCACCCAGCGTCTCGTGCGCCTGGTGGGGAAGCTGCGGGCCAAGGAGATCATCTTCACCGGCGACATGGTGGACGCCAAGCAGGCCCTGGAGATCGGCCTCGTCAACGCTGTGCTCCCGCGCGGAGAGCTGATGGCGCACTGCCGCAAGGTCGCGGAGAAGATCGCCACCCGCGGGCCGCTGGCCGTCGCCCGCGCCAAGCGGTTGGTGGAGCGCGGCTACGACATCCCGCTGCGGGCGGCGAACCGCCAGGAAGCCGAGACCTTCGCGCTGCTCTTCGACACCCAGGACCGCGCCGAGGGGATGCGGGCCTTCCTCGAAAAGCGGTCCGCGAAGTTCGTCGGAAAGTGAAGTAGGCTGAAGAGCACCATGGACTTCGCCCTCAGCGACGAGCAGCAGCGGCTGGTCGAGACCGCCCGCAAGTTCACCCGCGAGCGCATCATCCCGGTCGCGCAGAAGCTGGACGAGCACGGCACCTTCCCTCTCGACATCTGCAAGGAAGGCTGGGAGCTCGGCCTGATGAACGCCGAGATCCCCACCGAGTACGGCGGCCTGGGGCTCTCCTGCACCGACCACGTCTTGATGATGGAGGAGATCAACTACGGCTGCGCGGGCGTCGGCACCACGCTCGCCGGCAACAACCTGTCCGCCATGCCGCTCATCCTGGCGGGCAGCGAGGAGCAGAAGAAGAGGTACCTGGGCGCGCTGACCGAGGCGCCGATCTTCTCCGCCTACGCCTGCAGCGAGCCGGACGCGGGCTCGGACGTCGCCGGCATGCGCGCCAACGTGAGGAAGGTGGGCGACGAGTACGTGCTCAACGGGCAGAAGCGCTGGATCACCAACGGCGGGTACGCGAGTTGGTACACGACCTTCGCGCGCATCGGCGATCCGAAGGACCGGCACAAGGGGATCACCTGCTTCGTCCTGGCGCGCGACACGCCGGGCGTGTCCGTCGGCAAGAAGGAGGACAAGCTCGGGCAGCGCGCCTCCAACACCACCGACGTGCTCTTCGAGGAGGTGAAGCTCACGCGTAGAAACCTGGTGGGCGCGGAGGGCGAAGGCTTCAAGATCGCGATGAAGACCTTCGATCGCTCGCGTCCGTGGATCGCCGCCGGCGCGACCGGCATCATGCGCCGCGCGCTGGACGAGTCCCGGCGCTACGCGCTCCAGCGCAAGGCGTTCGGACAGCCCATCGCGCAGTTCCAGGCGGTCCAGTTCATGCTCGCCGAGATGGCGATGAAGTACGAGGCGACCCGCTTGCTGATGCTCAAGGCGGCGTGGAGCATCACCCAGGGGAAGCTCGACGCGATCGAGTCGAGCTACGCGAAGGCCTTCGGCGCGGACAGCGCGATGGCGGTGGCGACCGATGCCGTGCAGATCTTCGGCGGGTACGGCTACACCAAAGAGTACCCGGTAGAAAAGCTGATGCGCGACGCGAAGCTCCTCCAGATTTACGAGGGCACCTCGCAGATCCAGCGCATGGTGATCGCGCGGAACCTGCTCGCTCAAGCCGGCTGACGCAGCGCGGCATCCTCGACAGGGCATCCTCCAGTTGACCGACCCGGTTGGCGGAGGCGGGCGACCCGTGTACTATCGAACGTCCCACATTGACCCAGCTGCGCGCCTCTACTCCTCCATGCAGATCGATCTGACCGAAGAGCAGAAGCTGCTGCGCGACACCTGCCGCGACTTCGCGGAGAAGGAGCTGCGGCCCAACGCCAAGCGCTGGGACCGCGAGCACCGCTATCCCGCCGAGGCGGTGAGGAAGGCCTTCGAGCTGGGCCTCGCCGGCGTCGCGGTCCCGGCCGAGTGGGGCGGGGCGGGGATGGATACCGTAGCCTACGCCCTGGCCATCGAGGAGATCTCCCGGGGCTGCGCGTCGGTCGGCGTGACGCTGAGCGTGAACAACTCGCTCTACTGCGATCCGGTGCTCAAGTACGGAACCAACCAGCAGAAGGAGCGCTGGCTGAAGCCGTTCGCCAGCGGCGACAAGCTGGGCTGCTTCGGCCTCACCGAGCCGCAGGCGGGCAGCGACGCGGCCGAGCAACGCACCACCGCCGTGCGCAAGCGGAGGGCGACGGCTTCGCCGGCGCCCGGGCCGGAGCCGGTCACGGCGGAGGCATACGGCGACAGCTACGTCATCAATGGCACGAAGAACTGGATCACGAACGGCCCGGTGGCCGACGCCATCGTCCTCTTCACCATGACCGATCTCTCGAAGGGGACCAAGGGCATCACCGCCTTCGTGGTCGACACCGACACGCCCGGCTTCCTCAAGCAGAAGGCCGACGAGAAGCTGGGCATCTGCGCCAGCCCCTCCTGCACCATCTTCTTCGAGAACATGGAAGTCCCGGCCGCCCAGCGGCTGGGCGCCGAGGGCGAGGGCTTCAAGATCGCCATGAGCACGCTCGACGGCGGCCGCATCGGGATCGCCGCGCAGGCCATCGGCATCGCGCGGGCCGCGTTCGAGGAAGCCCGCGACTATTCCAAGGTCCGCAAGACCTTCGACGTGCCCATCGCGCAGCACCAGGCCATCCAGTTCATGCTGGCGGACATGGCCACCGAGTTGGAGGCGGCGCGGATGCTCACGCTGCGCGCCGCCAGCCTGAAAGACCGCGGCTTGCGCCACACGCGCGAGTCCAGCATGGCGAAGCTCTTCGCCTCGGAGGCGGCCAACCGCGTCGCCGACAAGGCGGTCCAGATCCACGGGGGGATGGGCTACTCGAAAGAGCTCGACGTCGAGCGGCACTTCCGCGACGCGCGCATCACCGAAATCTACGAAGGGACCAGCGAGATCCAGCGCCTGGTCATCTCCAACGCATTGTTCATGTAGGGGCTAGGGGCCGGACACCACGGGGGGTGGGTCACATGGCCGTGCAGGGCGCAGCACAGAGAGACGGCTGGGCGGTGGGGGCGGAGTTGCCCGACCGGCTCACGCCCCGGCAGACGTTTTGCGCTCCGCTCCTCTCGGCCCTGTTGTTCGGGGGCGGGAGCGCGGGGATCTCGGACATCTACGTGCACATCCGTGACATCGTTCCGCTGTCGGGCCGGGATTGGGAGTCGAATCCGCTCGAACGGCGGCTCGCCCGCTGGCACACCTCGCTGGCGCGCGCCATCAACGACTTCGTCCGGGTCGGGGTGCTGCGCGAAGAGGGCCACGCCCGCTGGTCGCTCAGCGACAAGGGCCTCGCTGTGGCGCGCGAGTTCGGCCTCATCTCGCGCGACGGGGTCCTGATCGACCGGGCGCTCCTGCGCAAGCAGTTGCTCGATCTCGCGCTCGAGTTCGAGAAGATGTACCGGGTGGTTTCGCGCCCCGGACCGATGCCTGCCCCGGCTGCCGCGCTGGAGAAGTAAGAAGGAGACGGCGCACCGGCTTTTTTGCTGCGGGCGGGAGGCCCTCGCTGTAGTGTCCCCGCCCCCATGTTCGAGCCCGACGAGCACCAGCGTCTGGTGCAGGAGACCGCGCGCAAGTACGCGCAGGACTCTCTTGCGCCCGTCGCGGCGCAGCTCGACCGCGAGGGCCGCTTTCCTGCCGATCAGCTCCTCGAGCTCGCCGAGCTGGGAATGATGGGCGTCAACATTCCCGAGGAGTACGGCGGGGCGCAGGCCGGCGCCGTCGCGTACGCGCTGGCCATGATGGAGATCGCGCAGGGCTGCGCGTCCACCGCCCTGACGATGGCGGTCACCAACATGGTGGGCGAGACCATCGTGAAGTTCGGGACGGAGGAGCAGCGGCAGAGGTACGTGCCGGAGCTGACCAGCGGCCGGTTCGCGGCCGGGAGCTTCGGCCTCTCGGAACCGTCCGGCGGGTCGGACGCGGCGGCGCTGCGCACCTCTGCGCGGCGGGACGGTTCCGGGTGGGTGCTGAACGGCGAGAAGCAGTGGATCACCTCGGGGGACCTGGCGGGAGTGATCATCGTCTGGGCGCGCACCCAATCCGGCCGCGGGTCGCACGGGATCTCGGCCTTCCTGGTCGAGGGCGGCCAGAAGGGCCTGCGGGTGGGCAAGCACGAGGACAAGATGGGCTTGCGCGCCTCGACCACCGTCTCGCTCGCCTTCGAGGACCTGCGGCTGCGCGAGAACCAGCTCCTCGGCGAGGAAGGTCACGGGTTCCCCATCGCCATGGCGGCCCTGGACGGCGGCCGCATCGGGATCGCCTCGCATGCGGTCGGCGTCGCGATCGCGGCCCTGCGCGCCTCCGTGAAGTATGCGAAGGAGCGCCGCGCTTTCGGGCATCCGATCGGCGATTTCCAGGCCATCCGCTTCATGCTGGCGGACTGCGACACGCAGATCGAGGCCGCCCGTCTGCTCGCTCTCCATGCGGCCGGGCGCAAGGAGCGGGGCCGCCCGTTCTCGCGCGAGGGTTCGATGGCCAAGCTCTTCGCCACCGAGGCGGCGAATCGGGTCTGCGACGTGGCCGTGCAGGTGCACGGCGGGTACGGATACATCGACGAGTTTCCGGTCGAGCGCCACTACCGCGACGTGCGGGCGAGCACTCTCTACGAAGGCACCAGCGAGGTGCAGCGGCTGGTGATCTCCAGGGACCTGCTCAGGGACTGAGAGACCGGCTCCGCCCGGCAGGACAGGCGGTTCGTGCGCTCTCTGGTCGCATGGCGGATCGCGTGTTATCTCGCCTTCATGAGACATCCGAAGGACCAGGATCCGGTCGCCCGCCTGGAAGCTGCGGAGGAGCAGTGGCGCAGAGAGGACCTGGCCGGGGCGGTGGCGAAAAGCCCCTTGCGGCGCGCCGAGTTCCATACCGATTCCGGAATTCCCATCCCCGACCTGCTCACGCCCGCCGACGCCGGCCGGCCCAGCGCCGAGGACGTGGAGAAGTACGAGCGCGACCTCGGCTTCCCCGGCCGCTTCCCCTACACCCGCGGGCCCCAGCCCTCGATGTACCGCGGCCGGCTCTGGACCATGCGCCAGTTCGCCGGCTTCGGCACGCCCGAGGACACCAACCAGCGCTTCAAGTACCTGCTCGAGCACGGCGTGAGCGGGCTCTCCACCGCCTTCGACATGCCGGCCTTGATGGGCTACGACGCCGACCACGCGATGTCGCGCGGCGAGGTGGGCAAGGAGGGCGTCGCGGTCAGCAGCCTGAAGGACTTCGAGGTGCTCTACAGCGGGATCCCGCTCGACCGGGTGACCACCTCGATGACCATCAACGCGAGCGCGAT
>DATFUN010000375.1:0-9382 GCA_035260805.1 Myxococcales bacterium
CCTCGTCGGAGTACAGGGCGAAGCGGTCGTGCTCGTCGACGAACCCTGCGGAGATCTCTCCCGTGACGAGGTGCGCCTGCACCGCCGGATCGAAGAGCGAGGACGGCTCGACCGGCAGCTCCGGGACGATGCGCGCCATCAGCTGGCGGTCGAGCAGGAGCCGGCGCGTGCGCTCCGCTTGGGCCGACGAATGGCACGCGACCAGCGCGGCGATGCCCCGATCGCGGAGGTCGGAAAGCCTTCGCGCCAGCGGGGCCAGCGCCCCGTCTTCTCCGTGGTGCCCCGCGATCTCGGCGCGCAGCTCGGCGGTGGGCCGCAGCGCGAAGTCGATCTCCGCGACGCCGGCGGCCGCGTCGGAAGCGAATCCGAGCCCTCCCAGCTCCAGCACCGCAGCGCGGTCGAGCACCGGCCGCACGTCCCGCTCGTGCAGGTAATGCTGGTCGGGAGGCAAGGCGAGCTCGCCCTTCTCGCGAGCGGAGGAGAAGGACGCCGAAAGCCCGGTCCACAGATCGCCCCACTGGCGCTCCAACTCCAGGGGGTCGTCGAGCACCCACAGCGCGTCCGCCGGCAGGTAGTCGGTCACCGGTTTCAGGCCGCCCGGGTAGAAGCCGGGCAGGATCGCCGACAGGCCCGCGGCGAAGAGCGCGTCGTCCTGCGAGTGGCTCTGCAGCTCGTCGATCAGCTCGCGCAGGCGCCGCGTCGGCGTCTCGACCGCGTCGGCCGCCGCGCGGACGGTCGCGATCGCGGCCTTGCGGCCCGCGTCGTCGAGCACGATCTCGCGCGCCGGGGACATGGACACCTCGGCGAGGTCCCGCACCGAGCGCTGCGTCTGCGGGTCGAATGCGCGCAGGCTCTCGACGATGTCCCCGAAGAACTCGATGCGGACCGGCTGCGCGTCGAGCGGCGACCAGACGTCGAACACGCCGCCGCGGACCGCGAAGGTGCCGGGGTCCTCGACCAGGGGGACCTTCGCGTACCCCGCTGCCGTGAGCTTCGCGGCCAGATCGTCCCGGTCCTGCGTGGCCTCGACCGCGAGCTGCAGGGAGCGCGAGTCGAGCGCCTCCCGCGGCAGCACCCGGCGCGCGAGGCCGCGCACCGACAGGACCACCACCCGCGCGTTGCCCAGGTGCAGGTGGAAGAGGCCCGCAAGCCGGGTCATGGCAGCCTGCGGGTCCGGGGTCAGGCCTTCGTACGGGAGCACCTCGTCGCCCGGCAGGCGCACGATGGCCGTCTCGGCGTCTGCCTTCGGCCAGAAGAAGCGCAGGTCGCGCTCGAGCGCCTCGGCGGCCTCCTCGTCGGGCTCCACGCAGACGAGGGGTCGCTTCAGCGCGCGGGCCAGATGGGTCAGCGCGTATCCGCGCGAGGCGCCGTGCAGGCCCGTCGCACGGGCGCGCCGTCCCGTCCGGAACGAGGAGAGGAGCTCCGCCAGCGCGGTCGAGCTCCCTGCGCGAGGTGCGAGCGCGGACTTCAGGGACTCCATCGGAGAAGGCGTGGAGTAGGGCCCGGACCTCGCCAAGTCAAGCCGAGGTACGTGTTCATGCGAGGTGGTCCCAGCCGAGCCGCTTCGGGAGCGGTCGCGGCTTGCCGTGCTCGAGCAGCCGGATGCCGCGCCCGCGGACGAAATTACCGACCGGCGCCGCCGGGGCGCCCGCGCGCCGCAGGCGGGAGAGCAGGCGCGTCAGGTTTCGCGGTTGGACCGCGAAGAGGAGCGCGTAGTCCTCGCCACCTGACAGCGCCAGCTCGATTCCGGCCGACCGGACCGCCGGATCGACCGGGATCGAGCCCAGGTCCACTTCCGCCCCGCACCCGCTCGCCGCGCAGACATGGCCGAGATCCCGCAGGAACCCGTCGCTCACGTCGACCGCCGCGCTGGGCAGGTTTCCCGCCGCGAGGCCGGCCCCGACCAGCGGCTCGGGCCGGATCTGGGCGACGATCGCCGCCCTTGGGGCACCTGGCGCCGGTCCTTTCCGGCCGCCGCGGAGAAGGCGAAGGCCGAGCGCCGCCTTTCCGAGCTGGCCGACCAGGACGATCGCGTCCCCCGGCCGCGCTCCGCCTCGTCCGCGTGGCCGGTCCGCTTCGCCGAGCGCGGTGATCGACAAGGACCAGGCGCCGGCGCGGGTGACGTTTCCGCCGACCAGCGCGCATCCGTGCCGCCGCGCCAGGTCCGCCATGCCCCGCGCGATGCCGCGAGCAGTGCGCGCTGCGTCCGGCCCCCGGGGCACTCCCAGCGCGCAGAGGAACCAGCGCGGCCGCGCGCCGGCCGCCGCGAGATCGGAGAGCGCCGCTGCCAGCGCCTTGTGTCCCACGTCCCGAGGCGCGAACCAGCGCCAGTCGAAATGCACGCGCTCGACCAGCTCGTCCACCTTGAGGACCAGCTTCCGTCCGG
Source organism: Myxococcales bacterium (assembly GCA_035260805.1). GTDB lineage: Bacteria > Myxococcota > Myxococcia > Myxococcales > 40CM-4-68-19 > VBKO01. The sequence goes on from DATFUN010000375.1 coordinate 2,387, forward strand.
CGGACGGTCGGACCACTGCGCAGTCGTCGCCTGGCCCGGAGAGCACGCCCGGGCCGTTGGCGCGCGCATCGCGGGAGAGTCCGAAGGGCGCGAGGAAGGCGTCGATGAGCCGGAGCTCGTCCACCTCACGCGCCGCGGAGGGACGATTCGAGCGGAGCGCCAGGGGCCTCGATGGGAACCACCAGGGTGAATACGCTGCCCTTGCCGGGCTCGCTGCGGACCGAGATGCCGCCGCCGTGCGCCTCGACGTAGCTCTTCACGATGGACAGACCGAGCCCGGCGCCGCCGTACTCGCGCGAGGCGGACGAGTCGGCCTGGAAGAAGGTGTCGAACACCTTGGACTGCAGCTCCTTGGGGATCCCGATGCCGTTGTCCTCGACCTGGATCTGGAAGTAGCCCGCTCCGCCGAACGGCCCGGCGTTCTGCGGCGCGTGCTGGGCAGGCCCGGCGCGCACCGCGATGTGCCCGCCGGCGGGAGTGAACTTGACCGAGTTGGAGAGCAGGTTGATCACGCACTGCCGCATCTTGTCCGGGTCGACGTGCACCCGCTGGATGCTCGGTGAAACCTCGGTGGAGACGGTCAGCTTCTTCTTGAAGCTCTGCGGCAGCACCGACTCGACCGCCGCCTGGAGGATGTCGTTCACGTCCACCACGTTGCGCTGCAGCTGCACGCCGCGCGCCTCGATGCGCGACAGGTCGAGGATCGAGGAGATCAATCGCAAGAGCGACTCGCCCTTGTCGAGGATGGTTTTCAGGTAGTCCTTCTGCTCGTCGTTCAGCTCGCCCGCGAGGCCGGCGAGCAGCATCTCGCTGTAGCCGATCACGCTGGTCAGCGGAGTGCGCAGCTCGTGGGAGACGGTGGCGAGGAAGTTCGACTTGAGGCGGCTCAATTCCTGGAGACGCTCCAGCGCCTCCGACAGCTTCTTGTTCTTCTCCTGCACCTCCCGGTAGCTCTCGGTGACGCTCTCGATGTGCAGCTGCGAGGTGATGAGCGCCTTGTGGGAGGTGAAGACCAGCACGTCGACCAGCCGGGCGAAATGGTCCAGCACCTTGCGCACCGTGCTCTCGGGAGCGCGGCGGATGCGCCCGATCAGGTCGCGCGCCTTGGCGAGATCGAACTCGCCCTCCAGGGTCTTGAGCTCCTCGCCCAGGTCACCCACGTCCTCGGGGAAGAACGGCCCGAAGATGATGCGGCCCAGCATGTCGCCTTCGTAGAGGATGGGCAGCATCAGATAGCGCAGCCCGCTGAAGCAGTTGCGCACCGCGATCTGCGGCTCCTCGAGCGGGCGCACCTTGATGTGCGTCACCGTCTCGGTGCACAGCCGCCGCCCGTTGGGGCCGCTGAACATGTAGGCGCAGAAATCGCCGCTGGCGATCTTGATGTCCACCAGCTTGGTGCCGTTCGCGTCGAAGACCTTGAGGCCGATCTTGTAGAGGTCGACGAACGTCTTGCACACCTGCGTGAACGTAGGCAGGTCGAGGAGCTCGCCCAGGACGAGCTTCTTCTGGAGGATGCTCTCCGCCACTTTCGGCCTTACGCTCCGCCGGCCATCGGCGACGGATTGCTCCCTCCACCGGAACCGCCAGTGCCGCTGCCGTTCTTCCCGCCGTTTCCGCCGCCGCGCGGCGGGAGGACGTCCTCGATGCGGGGCGGGTCGACCAGGCAGCGCCGCACCTCCTCGATGAACGCCTGCCGGTCGAGGCCGATCTTGTCGCGGAGCAGGTAGGTCTCGTCGATCGCCTCGAAGGTGAGGTCGACCAGCGCCAGGAAGGTCTCCACCACTCCTTCGCCCCGCACGGCCACTGCCTCGAAGACGGGCTGCTTGTTCTCCCCGCGCATCTTCGCCACCGACTCCGCGGTGGTCGCGTCGCCGAGGTCCTTTTTGTTCCACTGCACGACACACGGCAAGGAGTCGATGGAGAGCCCGTTCGACTTGAGATTCTCCACCATGTTCATCCAGTACTTGTAGTTCTCCTGCCGCTTGGCGGGCTGGCTGTCGGCCACGAAGGCGATGGCGTCCGCGCCTTGGAGCACGATGCGCCGCGTGGAGTTGTGCATCACCTGGCCAGGGACCGTGAACAGCTTGAGCTTCACCTTCAGGTTGCCGCTCTTGAACACCAGCGGCAGCGTGTCGAAGAACAAGGTGCGGTCGTCCGCCGTGTCCAGCGTCATGAGATGCCCGCGCAGGGACGGCTGGATGCGCTGGTAGAGCGCGCGCAAGTTGGTCGTCTTTCCGGAGAGACCGGGGCCGTAATAGACGATCTTGAGCGTCAGCTCTCGCTGGGCCGTGTTGAACTGCACGTATCCCTCACCTCATGCCTTCGCGACCGGCAACTGCCGGCCGGCTTGCGGCGCGCCGCCGGACAGCGCGTGGCCGAACAACTCGTCCACGGTGCTCACCGTCACCACCTGCAGGCGCCGGCGCAGCGGACGCGGCAGCTCCAGCAAGTCCCGACGATTCGCCTCCGGGATGCACACGATTCTCACCCCCGCGCGTGCAGCCGCCAACAGTTTCTCTCGAACCCCGCCTACAGCCAAGACTCTTCCTCGCAGGGTCACCTCGCCGGTCATGGCGACATCCGCCCTACATGGGCGCCTGCACAACAGCGAGGCGAGAGCGCAGGCCATGGTGGCGCCGGCGCTCGGGCCGTCCTTGGGGATGGCCCCGGCCGGGACGTGCAGGTGGATCTCGTGCGTCTCGAACCAGTCCACGGGTACGCCGAGGTCGGATGCGCGGCTCCGCAGGTAGGAGAGCGCCGCCTGCGCGGACTCCTGCATCACGCTTCCCAGCTGCCCGGTGAGGATCAGCCCGCCCGCCCGCTGCCCGCGGCCGGCCATGGCGGCGACCTCGATTCGGAGGATCTCGCCGCCGTACGGCGTCCAGGCCAGGCCGGTTGCGCAGCCGATCGTCTCCGGTTCTTGCTCGGCGTACGGCAGGTAGCGCGGCGCTCCGATGAGCCCGTGCAGCTCCCGCGCTCCGATGCGCACACTCCCGGCCCCGTCCTCCGCGACGCGGAGCGCGATCTTCCTGCATACCGAGGCCAGCTCGCGGGTCAGCTCGCGCAGGCCGGCCTCGCGCGTGTAGCCGCGGATCACGGCGAGCAGCGCCGGGCGCGGCAGCTCGAGCTGAGCCGCCCGGAGCCCGTGCTCCGCGAGCAGGCGCGGGAGGAGGTGGCGCTCGGCGATGCGGAGCTTCTCCTCTTCGGAGTAGCCGGGGATCTCGATCGGCTCCATCCGATCGCGCAGCGCCGGCGGGATGGGATCCAGCGTATTGGCCGTGGCGATGAACAGCACGTTGCTGAGGTCGAACTCCAGGTTCAGGTAATGGTCGCGGAAGGCGTGATTCTGCTCGGGATCGAGGACCTCCAGGAGCGCCGAGGACGGATCGCCGCGGAAGTCCGCTCCCAGCTTGTCGATCTCGTCCAGCACGAACACGGGATTGAGCGTCCCGGCGTGCTTCATCCCCTGCAGGATCCGTCCGGGAAGCGCGCCCACGTAGCTGCGCCGGTGCCCGCGGATCTCCGCCTCGTCGCGCACGCCGCCCAGCGAGAGGCGGACCAGCTGCCGGCCCATGGCCCGCGCGATGCTTCGCGCGAGAGAGGTCTTGCCGACCCCTGGCGGTCCGACGAAGAGCAGGATCGGGCCGCGGCCGTCCGGCTTCAGCTTGCGCACGCCCAGCGCCTCGAGGATGCGCTGCTTGGCCTTGGCGAGCCCGTGGTGGTCCTCTTCCAGGGCCTGGCGGGCGCGCGCGAGGTCGAGCGAGTCGGGGCTGCAAAGCGTCCAGGGCAGCTCGCAGATCCACTCGAGGTGCGCGCGCAGCACGGCGGCTTCCGCCGACTCGAGCGTCATGGCGGACAGGCGGCGCAGCTCCTTGTCCGCCTCCTCCCGGGCGGGGCGAGGGAGCTGGGACGAGTCGATCCGCTTCTTGAGATCCGCGACCATCTCCGCCTTCTCGTCGCGCTCGCCCAGCTCGTGCTGGATCTGGCGGAGCTGCTCGCGCAGGTAGTACTCGCGCTGCGTCTTGCTGATCTCCTCCTTCGCCTGGCTCTGGATGCGGGCCTGCATGGCGAGGAGCTGGGCCTCCTTCGCCAGGCGCTCGTGGATCGCTTGGAGGCGCTGCAAGGGATCCATCAGCTCGAGCAGCTCCTGGGCGTCGTGCACCTTCATGGAGAGGTTGGCCGCGACCAGGTCCGCCAAGCGGCCCGGATCCTGGACGCTGCTGAGGAGCAGCAGCTGCTCGGGCGAGATGCCCTTGCCGGTGGCGATCAGCCTTTCAAGATTCCCCTTCACGCTGCGCGCCAGCGCCTCCGCCTCGAGGGCCCGATCGCCCCCGTCGGCGAAAGACAGCTCGTGGATCTTCGTCACCCGCGCGCGCGTGCAGGGCTCGTGCGCGAGCACCTCTTCCAGCGTCGCCTTGAGGAGCCCCTGGACCAGCACCTTGACCCGGCCGTCGGGCAGCTTCCGCTGGCGGAGGATCTGGCAGATGGTGCCCATCCGGTACACGCCCTCGGGCGCGCGCGGCGCGTCGTCGTTCCCGTCCCGCTGCGCCACCGCGAACACCACCCGCTGATCGGCCTTCAGCGCCTCCTCGACGGCGTTGAGCGAGATTTCCCGCGAGACGAAGAGCGGCACCACCATGGCGGGGAACACCACCACGTCGCGGACCGGCAAGAGCGGCAGCATGTCCGGGATGTCGAGCTCGCGCCCGGCCGCGTCTTCGCCCCCCGCCATGGAACGACTCTACCGCTTCGGAAGGCTGGTCCAGAAGCCTCGCGCCTCGTCGGGCGATCGGACCACCCGGCAGCGCGGCAGGCTTTCGAGGAAACGCCGCCCGTAACCGCGGCTGGCGATGCGCGGGTCGAGCAGCGCCACGATGCCGCGATCCTTCGCCGAGCGGATCAACCTTCCGAAGCCCTGCTTGAGCGCGAGGGCGGCTTCGGGCACCTGGAAGGCGGAGAACGGATCCTCCCCCGCGCTGCGGAGCTGCTCGATGCGGGCCTGCACCAGCGGCTCTCCCGGCGAGGCAAAGGGCAGCTTGTCGATCACCACCAGGCTCAGCGCGTCGCCCTGCACGTCGACGCCTTCCCAGAAGCTCTGGCTGGCGAACAGGACGCTGGGCTTGTCGCGAAACGCCTTGAGGAGCTGCGCCTTGGGCCGCTCGCCTTGCAGCAGCACCTGCCAGGGCAGCTCGGGGGCGAGCATCTCGTGCACGCGGCGCATGTTGCGCAGCGAGGTGAAGAGCGCGAACGCGCGTCCGGACGTGATGGGCAAGAGCTGCCGCAGCTCGTCCGCCACCGCCTCCGCGAAGCGCTCGTCCTGCGGATCGGGCATCCGCTGCGGCAGGTAGATGGCGGTGTTCGCCTGGTAGTCGAACGGCGAGGGGAGGACCGCCTCCTCCAGCGGGAAGAGCGGCCCGCGCGCGTCCTTGAGCCCCACGCGCCGGCCGAAGTAGTCGAGGGAGCCACCGACGGCCAAGGTTGCGGAGGTGAACACCACCGGGCCCACGCGGTCGTAGAGGTGGTCCTGGAAGAGCCCGGCCACGTCGATGGGGGAGGCGTGGAGGAACAGGTGCCCCGAGCGTTGCTCGGCCCATTGCACGAGCCCGTCGGGAGGGCGCGGCTCGTCGTACTCCACGTCGGAGCGTCCGCTCACCGCCTGCGAGTCGCCGAAGAGCCGGAGGTCGGCGGAGAGCGTCAGGCAGCGCCGCTCGAGCAGCGCGACCTCGTCGCTTCCGCTGCCCGACAGCGCGGAGGAAAGTCCGCGCAGCAGCTCCGCGAGGTCCTGGCGCTTCCCCTCGGCCGGCACCAAGGAGCTCGGCGGGAGCGACCAGCGATCGGCGTCGCGGGAGGACTTGCCCGCAGGCGGCCGGCAGGACGCCGCCGCGTCGAAGAACGCGGAGCCCTCGCGCAGCAATCGGCCCGCCAGGTCTCGCGCGTGCTGCGGAGCCACCGGCGCCCGGACGACGTCGCGCGCCAGCTCGCCCACGCGGAAGCTGGAGAGCTGCGTCCCGAAGTTCTCCGTGGCGACCTCGGGCACCGCGTGCGCCTCGTCGAAGATCACCGCGTCGTAGCGGGGCAGCACGGCCGCGCCGGCGTCCCCGGCGCTCGAGCTGCGCAGCGAAAGGTCGGCGAAGAAGAGGTGGTGGTTCACGATCACCACGTCAGCTTCCGCCGCCTTCTGCCGCAGGGCGAAGACGAAGCAGCGGTCGTAGTGCGGACATTTCTGCCCGGTGCAGGTGTCGGCGGTGGAGTTCACCTCGCGCCAGGTGGCGAATCCGTCCGGCAGGCCGGAAAGCTCGGCGCGGTCGCCGGTGCGCGTCTCCTGCGCCCAGGCGTGGAGCTGCCCGTACATGCCGGCCTCCTCGCGGACCGCGAAGGTCGGCTGCCGGTCGAAGTGGTCCTTGCGCAGGAGGCACAGGTAGTTCTGGCGGCCCTTGAGGAACGCGAACCGCGTCTCCACCCCCAGCGCCTGCACCAGGGGGACGTCCTTGTCGGCGAGCTGTTCCTGGAGGGTCTTGGTGGCGGTGGAGATGACGACCTTGAGCCCGCTCTGCGCTGCCGGCAGCAGATAGGCCAGCGTCTTGCCCGTGCCGGTTCCCGCCTCGACCACCAGCTTCTGGCCGCGGGCGAGGGCGTGCGTCACTCGCGCCGCCATCTCGAGCTGCTCCGCGCGCCGTTCGTAAGACGGAAGAGCTTGCGAGAGACCCTCGCGAAAGATGCCCTCCAACCCCGACATGCCGGCGTTTCTACCCCGCCAACGGCGCCAGGGGCACGGGGGCGAAGGAGAGCACGAAGATGATCAGGCTGATCGCCAGCACCGCGCGCCGGCCGCCGGACAGGCGCGGCTCGGAGTCCACGACCGGTGGGTGCTGGTTCAACAAGAGCCCGGTGATGAGACCCCAGACCGCCCAGCCGACGAACGGCGTGAAGATGCCCAGCGCGAGCAGCAGGGCGGAGAGCGGTGCGGACGCCCAGCGGTGCAGGCGGGGTGAGGCG
>DATFUN010000376.1:0-5145 GCA_035260805.1 Myxococcales bacterium
CCCCGGCCCTTTCGAGCACCGGGCCAAGGAGGCGTTCTTCAACGTCACCTTGCCGGAGGCGGCGTGGACACCGAAGCAGGTCGACGAGCACATGGCCGGGTTCAACCGGGGAACCGTGATCAGCACTGCCGTCCACGAGGCGTATCCCGGTCACTACGTTCAGTTCCCCTGGGTGCAGCGGGCGCAGACCAAGGTGCGCAAGCTCCTCGGGTGCGGCACCAACGCCGAGGGTTGGGCGCACTACACCGAGCAGATGATGCTCGACGAGGGCTACGGCCGGACGCCGGGCCTGCCGGAGGAGAAGGACGCTGCATTCCTCAACCTGCGCCTGGGGCAGCTGCAGGATGCGCTCCTGCGCAATGCCCGCTACGTGGTCGGCATCCGGATGCACACCGCCGACATGACCTTCGACCAGGCGGTGGAGTTCTTCGAGAAGGAAGGGTACCAGTCGCATGCCAACGCCGTGCGCGAGACGAAGCGCGGCACGAGGGATCCGACGTACCTGGTGTACACGCTCGGGAAGCTGCAGATCCTCAAGCTGCGCGACGACTACCGCAAGAAGGCCGGCGCGAGCTTCCGCCTGCAGGACTTCCACGACGCGTTCCTGCAGCAGGGTTTTCCGCCGGTGAAGATCATCCGCCGCGCGATGCTGGGCGATGACTCTGCGACTCTCTGACCCGGCGGCTACTCCACCGCTTCGACGATGCTCTCGAAGAGCCGGCGGCCGTCCTCGCCGCCCAGGACGCCCTCGCTGAGCCGCTCGGGGTGCGGCATCATGCCGATCACGTTGCCGCGCGCGTTGGAGATGCCGGCGATGTCGGCCAGGGACCCGTTCGGATTGGCGCCCGCGACGCCGCGCAGCCCGTGCGGATCGCAGTAGCGGAAGGCGATCTGCCCTTCGCCTTCGAGCCGCTTGAGCCCTTCCGGATCGATGTAGTAGTTGCCGTCGCCGTGGCCGATCGGCACCCGGACCACCTCGCCTCGCGCGTACTTGCGCGTCCAGGGCGTCATCGCGTTCTCGACCTTGAGATGCACGTCGCGGCAGACGTACTTGAGCGAGTCGTTTCGCCGCACCGCGCCCGGCAGCATCCCCGCCTCGAGCAGGATCTGGAACCCGTTGCAGATGCCGATCACGTGCCCGCCCCGCTGCGCAAACTTGCGCACTTCCTCCATCACCGGTGAGAAGCGGGCGATCGCCCCGGTGCGCAGGTAGTCCCCATAGGAGAACCCGCCGGGCAGCACCACCACGTCGGCACCGCGCAGGTCGCGGTCCTTGTGCCAGATGTAGCGGGCGGCGCGTCCCAGCACGTGCTTGGCGACGTGGTAGACGTCGTGGTCGCAGTTGGAGCCGGGGAAGATGACCACCGCGAAGAGCATCAGGCCGGTTCCTCGATGCGGTACTCCTCGATGACGGTGTTGGCGAGGAGCTTCTCGCACATGGACGTCAGGCGGTCCCGGGCGCGGCGCGGATCGTCCTCGTCGAGATCCAGCTCGAGGACCTTCCCGAGCCGGACTCCCTGCACCTCGCCGAATCCCAGCGAAGCGAGGGCACGTCCTACCGCCTGGCCCTGCGGGTCGAGCACCGACCGCTTCAACGTGACCACGACGCGCGCTTTCATGGGGGGCGGACAATAAGGGGACGGGGGCGTCCTTTCAACTGCCCCGGGATGGTACGCTGCCCGCCGGGACATGATCGAGCTGGTGGCAGCGGGCGCCGCGCTCGCGTCCCGCGCGCTGCTCCAGGCCGCGGACGCGGCGCTGACGGCGGTGGGCGAGGACGAGCTTCGCGAAGCGCACGGTACCCCACGGCGCGTGCGCTGGGTCCTGTCGATGAAGCGCGATCCGGAGCCGACCGCCGCCGCGCTCCGCGCAGCCGCCAGCGGCCTGCTGGCCTTCGCCGCGGTGGCGTGCGCCATCTGGGTCAACGGCATCCTCGCCCGGGCGGGCATCGCGCGCGCCTCGATGTCCCGCGCCACGCTCCAGCTCCTGGCGGGGCTCGTGGCCGGCGTGCTGGCCCTGGTGCTCGATCTGGCGCCGCGCTCGCTCGCGGCCGCCAATCCCTTGCGGTGGAGCCTGGCGCTGGCCGGGCCGACCTACCTCGTCTGCGCTGTGTTCAAGCCGCCCATGCGGCTCATGCTCCGCCTCTTCGACGCGCTCCTCCTGCGGCAAGGCGCCACGGCCCGCTACACGTCGCCTCCTCCTCCGCTCGAGGAGATCGAGAAGATCCTCTCCGGCGAGCCGCGCGGCGGCGAGAAGCGCGCCCCGTCCGCCGAGCTGGTGCACGCCCTGTTCAACTTCGCCGGGCGCACCGCGAAGGAGGTCATGGTCCCGCGCACCCGCGTGGTGGGGGTCCCCATCGACGCCAGCCCCGAGCAGGTCATCGACCTCCTCTCCGAGGAGGGTCATACCCGGATGCCCGTCCACGACGGCGACCTCGACCACATCCGGGGCGTGCTGCACACCAAGGACATCATCCCGCTCCTCGCCAATCCGGAGCTGATCGTGCTCCAGGACCTCCTCCGCCCCGCGCTCTGGGTCCCGTGGACCAAGCGCGTGGACGAGATCCTCCGCGAGATGCAGCAGAAGCGCAGCCACCTGGCGCTGGTCGCCGACGAGTACGGCGGCTTCGCCGGCATCGTCTCGCTCGAGGACATCCTGGAGGAGATCGTGGGCGAGATCCGCGACGAGCACGACACCGAGATCGCGGTTCCCCCTCTGGGCGCCGACGGGACCGCCCTGCTGCGCGGAGAAGCCCGCATCGACGAGGTGAACCAGGTGCTCGGCGCGCAACTCCCCCGGGACGGCGATTTCGAGACCCTGGCCGGGTTGCTCAACTCCTGCGCCGGCGCCATCCCGCAATCCGGCGACCGGTTCTACGTCGGCGGGCTGGAGCTGACGGTCGCGCAGCGGGACGACCGCCGCGTGCGGCTGGTGCGGGTGGCGCGGGCGCTCTCGCAGCCGCCGCCCCTCCGGGTGAGATGACCGGCGCGGGCCCCGCGGTCACCGGAGCGGGAGGTAGTAGGCGTCGAGCAGCACCTCGGGGAGGTCCAGGTCGCCCTCCGGAGCGCGCAGGTAGCCGCGCTCCATGTACAGCTTCGCGACGCCCTTGTTGCCCCGGCGCACGTGCAGGCAGACGTACCTGGCGCCCATCCCGCGCGCCCGGCGCTCGGCCTCGTCGAGCAGGGGTTGGGACAGCCCGCGGCCTTGCGCCGCCGGATCGATCGCCAGGTGGCGCAGATCGCATGCCTCCGGCAACCACGCCTCGCTCGCCGGCGCGCCGGGCCGCCAGACCGCCACGGTCCCGACCACCTTGCCGCCCAGCTCCGCGACCAGCACCAGGGCCTCTCGCCGTTTGGAGGCCACCTCGCGCAGCTCGGCCTTGCGGCGCTCGGTGAGCACCACCTCCGGCATTTTCTGCGCGTAGCGGGTCAGATATCCGGAGACCAGGATCTCCCCCACCGTGGCATCGTCCTCGGGCCGGGCTTCGCGGACGACCACTTCAGCCACTGCGCAGCTCGTGCACCAGCCGGCGCGCGGAGAGGGAGAAGCCCAGGGATCGGTAGAGCGCCCTGGCCGGGCCGTTCGACTCGGCGACCGAGAGGACCGCATGCGCCGTCCCTTCGAGCGCCGCGGCGACCAGGGCGCGGCCGATGCCCATGCGGCGGAACTCGGGAAGCACGGCGACCTCCTCGATGCCCAGGGTCCGGCCCAGCCGGACCGCGGAAAGATACGCCACCGCGCGCCGCTCCACTTCGGCCAGCAGGACCAGCCGGCCCTCCTCGCCGAAGAGCTGCGCCACCTCGTCGGATCGGGTGGCGAACGTGTCCGGAGCGCCGGCCCACGCCTCGCGCGCGAGCCGCTCCAGCTCCCGCATCGCCTCGCCGGGAGCGAGCCGCCTGATGCGCAAGGCTGGCATCTCCGGCGCCTCGACGGGACGCGCGGACCACCCCAGGGCGAGCTGGGCGGACGTCTCGCGGAATCCCAGAGCGCGCAGGAACGCCTGCCCCGGCCGCGCGCCGTCGCGCACGCGCGACCGCAGCGTCGCGCCCTGGGAGGCGGCCCAGGAAAGGGCCGGACCGCACAGCGCCCGCCCCAGCCCCTGCCGGCGCAGCTCGGGCGCGACGGCCGCGTAGAGGTCCGCGGTGGGTCGCTCCGCGCCCTCGGGCGTCCGGGATTCGCGCACTGCCGCGAAGGCGATCCCCTGCAGCGCTCCCTCCTCGTCCTCGGCCACGCGCCACAGCTCGAGCAGCGCGCGCGGTCCCCCGGCGATGATCGGCAACCGCTGCGCGAACGGCTCCACCGCCGGGTCCTTCGCGCGCAGCCGCTCGCACAGATCGCCGGCGGCCGGGAGATCCTCTCCGGCCAGCTCGCGAACGGTGACCACGCCGCTCAAGGCAGCCCGGACGCCACCAGCTCGGCGATGTCCTTCGCTTGCATCGACTCGCCCCGGCCGGTCTCGCTGATGCCGTCCTTGATCATGGTGAGGCAGAACGGGCAGCTCGTCGCCACCACGCCCTTCTCGCCCAGCGTCTTCGCAGCCTCGTCGACGCGGTTCTGGTTGATGCGCTGCCCGATGGTCTCCTCCAGCCACATGCGCCCGCCGCCCGCGCCGCAGCAGAACGTCTCGGTGCGGCTGCGGTCCATCTCCTTCAGCTTGATGCCGATGGACACCAGGGCCTGGCGGGGGGCCTCGCTGATGCCGTTGTGGCGGGCCAGGTAGCAGGAGTCGTGGTAGGTCACCGCCTGTTCGAGCTGCACCTGGCCCGGCTTGAGCCTGCCCTCGTCGACGAGCTGCGCGATCACCTCGCTGTGGTGCAGCACCTTGAACTGCCCGCCGAACTGCGGGTACTCGTTGGCCAGCGTGTTGAAGCAGTGCGGGCACTGGGTGATGATCTTCTTCACTCCGTAGCGGGTCAGCGTCTCCACGTTCTGCTGCGCGAGCGACTGGAACAGGTACTCGTTCCCCAGACGGCGGGCGGAGTCGCCGTTGCAGGTCTCCTCTTCGCCCAGGATGACGAAGTCGACCTTGGCCGCCTGCAAGATCTTCACGATGGCCCGCGACACCTTCTTCTGCCGCTCGTCGAAGCTGCCCGCGCAGCCGACGAAGAACAGCCACTCGAAGTTCTCGGCGGCCTCCTTCACGCT
>DATFUN010000377.1:0-10666 GCA_035260805.1 Myxococcales bacterium
GCCCGGCCTGGAGAAGAGCTGGCCGGAGATCCTGGCCCTGGCCGAGGCGCACGGCCTGGGGCCGCTGCTACATGCTGTCGCGCCGAAGCTGCCGGACACGGCGCGGGAGGACCTGCTCAAGCTGCGGGCAACGGCGCAGGCTGAACGCGGGTGGCAGAACGCCGCGCTGCTCCGCCTGGGCGCAGCGCTGGAGGGGGCCGGCGCCCTGGTCGTGCACGCCGCCGCGCATGCGGAGGATCTCTACACGGCCCCCGAGCTCCGGCCGCTGCGGGAGCTGGAGATGCTCATCGCCCCCTCCCGCACCTTCGCGGCGCTCGAGCGGCTCTCGCGGCGCGGGTACCGCATCGAGGAGCGCCCGGAGGTGGGCTGGCTGGTCCTGCGGCTGCGTGATCCGCGGGAAGGGCGCGTCCTGATCCGCTTGCGCCGGGGCTTCCCCGCTCCGAACGGCGTTCCCGAGGCGCGGCGAGACGGCGCGGGTCCCGAGCCCGAGGTGAAGAGCGCGCTTCCGGTGGGGTCGCTCTGCCTTCGGGCGCAGGGGACCCGGCTGCATCCCGACGATGCGATCCTGGTGCACGCGATCTCGCTGGCTGCGCGCGGCTGGCGGGTTCCGCTCATCGAGATCGTCGACCTCGCCCACCTCTTCGGCCGGTGCGATCCACTCATGGCGGTGGCCCGGGCGCGTCACGCGCGCCTGCTGGCCGAGCTCGGCGCCGCGCTCCTCCTGCTCGACCGGTGCGCGGCGGCGGCGCAACGGTTCGGCGGCGCCCAGGTCGACGCCGCGCGCATCCCCCGGCTCGACCTGCCGCCCGGGTTGGAGCGCACGGCGGACGAATTCGAGCTCTCCGCCGAGCCGGAGCGGCCGGGGGCTTTGCTACAGATGGCGCGGGCGCTGGGATTGGTTGCGCAGCAGGGGGGCGTCGAGTAGGGTCGCGCGCCTTTTCCGGGAGGCGAGGCGCATGCGAATTGCAGTCGTGGGAACCGGGTACGTCGGCCTCGTGGCGGGCACCTGCTTCGCCGAGACGGGCCACCTCGTGACCTGCGTCGACGTGGACGAAGCCAAGGTCCAGACGCTCCGCAGGGGCGAGACCCCCATCTACGAGCCGGGCCTCGAGGAGCTGCTGGCGCGCAACATCGCCGCCGAGCGGATCTCCTTCACCACCGACCTGCCCGGGTCGGTGCGCGGCGCGGAAGTGGTCTTCATCGCGGTGGGGACGCCGCAGGGCGACGACGGCAACGCGGACCTGCGCGCCGCGATGAAGGTCGCCCAGCAGATCGCCGACGCCGTCGAGCGCTACACGGTGATCGTCAACAAGAGCACCGTCCCGGTGGGAACCGCCGCGCGCATGCAGGCGGAGGTCGCCGCGCGCACCGAGGTGCCGCTGGACGTGGTCTCCAATCCGGAATTCCTCAAGGAAGGGGCGGCCATCGACGACTTCCAGCGCCCGGATCGCATCGTCATCGGGGCGTTCAGCGAACGCGCCCGGGGCGTCGTCGCCGAGCTCTATGCGCCCTTCGTGCGCACGGAGAGCCCCATCTATTTCATGGACCCTGCCTCGGCCGAGCTGACCAAGTACGCCGCCAACGCCATGCTCGCCACGCGCATCAGCTTCATCAACGAGGTGGCGAACCTGTGCGAGCGGGTCGGCGCGGACGTGGACGCGGTCCGCAAGGCGCTGGGCGCCGACAAGCGCATCGGGCACCCCTTCCTCTTCCCGGGAGTCGGCTATGGCGGGTCGTGCTTCCCCAAGGACGTGAAGGCCTTGGTGGCCACCGCCCGCAACCAAGGGCTGGACTTCGCGCTGCTCGCGGCGGTCGACGCGGTGAACGACCGGCAGAAGCGGCTCCTGGCACAGAAGGCGCGCGCGTACTTCGCCGGGCAGGGCGGGATGCGGGGCCGCAAGCTCGCGGTCTGGGGTCTCGCGTTCAAGCCGAAGACGGACGACATCCGCGCGGCGCCCGCGCTCGCGCTGATCGAGGAACTGCTCGCCGACGGGGCCGTAGTGGCGGTCCACGACCCGGTCGCGCTGGAGCCCTCGCGGCGGCAGCTCGGCGACCGCGTGCAATACGCGGCGAATCCGTACGCGGCCGTCCAAGATGCGGAGGCGCTCTTCCTGATGACCGAGTGGAACGAGTTCCGGCAGCCCGACTTCGCCCGGGTGAAGGAGCTGATGGCGAAGCCGGTCGTGTTCGACGGGCGCAACATCTGGAACCCGCAGCGGCTCGCCGAGCTGGGGTTCACGTACCACGGAGTGGGACGCCGCGCGGCTTCCGAGCCGCGCTAGGGCAAAGCCCCCTCGAATTACCTCGACGTTGACCTGGTCGCACACGTCAACCTCGACGGGTGTCATCGGCATTGGCGTTGGCCAGGTGCCCCTCGATCTCCCGCCACAGGCGCGGCAGGTCGGCGGTCAGCTCGTGGCCGTCGTCGAGCAGGACCAGGCGTGCCTCGCGCCCGCGCTCGCGCATCCGCTGGACGAACTCGGACGCGAGCTCCGGCGCGACGACTTCGTCACGGTTACCCTGGAGGACCAGGGTGGGCGCGTCGGGCAGCGGGAAGGGCTCGTAGCGTTCCGCGTCATCGAGAAACCCGATCGAGAGCGGCTCCTTTCGACCCCAGGCGTGGTGATCGAAGAGCGCTTCGCCCCGGTCGCGCCAGCGTCGCAGCTCATCGCCCCCCGTCCGCTGCTTCCAGCGCGCGGCCAGGTCGAAGGCGGGCGCCAGCAGGACGAGAGCGCGCGCCCGTCCGGGGCGCAAGGCAGACCATAGCGAGGCGGTGTAACCGCCCAGGCTGGATCCGAAGAGCACGGCCTCCTCGCCGTCGAGAATCGCGTCGATCTGTCGCAGCATCCGCGACACGCTCAGCTCGCGGAACGCGGGCTGGTTCAGATCCGGGATCTCCAGGCTGGTGCCGCGCCCGGCCAGCCGATCGCGCACGAACCGTCCCTTGCTGGACGTCGGTCCGCTGGCGAACCCATGCAGCCACAGGTGGCGCATCTGTCCACTGAGCAGCGGATTCGGACGATGCGCAAGCGGGATCCATGGTAGATGCGGGCGCCCATGTCCTGCCGCGTTGTCAAGGTATTGCCACTGCTCGCCTGCGTGCTCACCCTGACGGCAGCCGCCGGCTGTGGCGACCCGTGCAGGGATCTGGCCAGCCAGATCTGCACCTGTTTCCCGGACGACGGCACCAGGGCGGTGTGCAACCAGAGGGCGAAGGACGCGGAATCGAGCTTTCCGATCACCCAGCAGGACAAGGAGTTCTGCCAGCAAAAGCTGGACTCCCATTCCTGCGACTGCCGGAACCTCGCCACTCTTGAGGGAAGAACCGGCTGCGGGTTGACGATTCCGTGACCTCCCGCCCTCCGCGAAGGAGGGAATGGTGAAGGTCTGCGTCCGGGGCGGCGGGTTTCATCGGCGGGTACCTCGCGGAAGAATTGCTCGCGCAGGGCCACGAGGTGGTCGGGCTCGACGACTTCTCCAGCGGGAAGCGCGAGACGGCGGCGCAGCTGGCCAGCCACCCGGGATTCCGGCTCCTCGAGGGGAGCATCGCGGATCCCCAGGCGGTCGCCCAGGCCGTGTCGGAGGCCAGGTGGGTCTTCCACCTGGCGGCGATCCCCTCGGTCCCGGTCTCGATGAAGGAGCCCGAGCGGACCACCGCGGTCAACGTGGGTGGGACCGTGCACGTGCTCCAGGCCGCGCTCCGTGCGAGGGTCGAGCGCGTCGTCCTGGCGTGCTCGTGCGCCGCGTACGGCGACGGACCGGAGCAGCCCAAGCACGAGGGGCTCCTTCCCCGGCCGGCCTCGCCCTACGCCGCGCAGAAGGTCGCCTGCGAGCTGTACGCGCAGACCTACACGCGCGCGTTCGGGCTGCCGTGCGTCGGGCTCCGCTTCTTCAACGTGTACGGGCCGCGGCAGGATCCGAAGAGCGAGTACGCGGCGGCGATCCCCCGGTTCGTGACGCGCCTCCTCTCCGGCGAGCGGCCGATCGTGTTCGGCGACGGGCTGCAGACGCGCGATTTCGTGCACGTCTCGGACGTCGTCCGGGCGAACCTGCTCGCGGCGACCGCCCCTGGCGCGCCGGGGGAGATCGTGAACGTCGCGAGCGGCAGGACGGCGTCGCTGGTCGAGCTGATCGCGCTCATCCGGCAGGCCATCGGGCTGGAGGCCGCGCACCTTTCGCCCGAGCACCAGCCGGCGCGCGCCGGCGACCTGCGCGCATCGTCCGCCGACCTGACCAAGGCGCGCGAAGTGCTCGGCTACGAGCCGCGCGTCTCGCTCGCCCAGGGCCTCGCCGAGGTCGTCAGGTCCTGGCGCACTGCCTGGGGCCGCGCCGCCTGAGGTCCGCCGCCCTTCTAGACCGGCTGCAGAGAGGCGATGAGCTGCTGGAGGTCGTCAGGCAGCGCGGACTCGAAGCGCATGCAGTCGCCCGTGACCGGGTGCGGAAGAGAAAGCTCGCTGGCGTGCAGCGCTTGCCGGTGATGGCGCAGCGCGTGGCGCTCCGCGGGCGTGATCAGATCGTCGAACTGGCCGCGCGGCGCCGGTGCGCCCCCGCTCTCGGCGAGCTTCAGGAAGATGCCGTCGTCCGGGCCGTACAGCTTGTCGCCCACCAGGGGCGAGCCCGCTGCGAGCAGGTGCGCGCGGATCTGGTGCTGGCGCCCCGTCCGCGGCTCGCAGCGCAGGAGCGAAAGCGGGCGGCCGGAGGAATCGCGATACCGCGCGAGGACGCGGAACGCGGTCACCGCCGGCATTCCTTGCGCGTCCGCCTTGACCTTGACCTTGATGCGATCGGTGCCGACGGACAGCGGCACGTCGACCCGGAACTCGTCCGCGCGCGGCTCCCCTTCGCACAGCGCCACGTACGCCTTCTCCACCTGGCGGGCAGCGAACGCGGCCTTGAGGGCGCGCGTGTGCAGGGACCCGCGGCCGCAGGCGACCAGGCCGCTCGTCTCCCGGTCGAGCCGGTGGGCCGGATCGGGCTTCTCGCCGGCGGCGTTGCGGTGGCGCGTCTCCAGCGCCCGCGTCAGCGTGGAGATGTGGTAGCGGGCGGTCGGGTGCAGCGCGAGGCCTGCGGGCTTGTCCACGACCAGGAGCGCGTCGTCCTCGTAGATCACCGGCACGGGCGGAGGCTCACCCTCGTCGCCGGGCGAGCGCTTGCGCAGCGAAAAGCGCAGCCCCGGCCAGATGCGCGTCTCCGGAAGCAGCTCCGGCTCTGCGTGCAGGAGCGCGCGCCCTCGCAGCAGCCGGTCCAGCCGCGCCGGCGCCAGCGGGCGCTTGAGCTTCTCCGCCACGTACGCGGCCAGCGTCCATCCCGCGTAGTTCGGCTCCACCTCGAAATGGACCAGCGCGCGGGCGGCGTCTTCGATCATCCCCGGACAACGTAACCCGGCGGGCACGCGCGGCACAGTCTGTTACCGGACAGACTTTGCAGGCGTGGCCCGGCATGCCCACCTGACCGGGGTGATGAAATTCCTCCACGTCGTCGGGGCGCGCCCCAACTTCATGAAGGTGGCGCCGGTCCTCGCTCAGCTGCGCAAGGACCCGCGGGTCAGCCAGGTGCTGGTACATACGGGACAGCACTACGACCCCAGGATGTCGGACGTCTTCTTCCAGGACCTGGGCATGCCCGCGCCCGATGCCCACCTCGGCGCGGGAAGCGGCTCGCACGCGCAGCAGACCGCGAAGATCATGGTCGAGGTGGAGCCCGTCCTCCTGCGCGAGAAGCCCGACGTGGTGGTGGTGGCGGGCGACGTCAACTCGACGGTGGCGGTGGCGCTGGTGGCGGCGAAGCTCGGCATCGCCGTGGCGCACATCGAGGCGGGCCTGCGGTCGTGGGACTGGCGCATGCCCGAGGAGGTCAACCGCGTCCTCACCGACCGCATCTCGGAGCTGCTCTTCACTCCGTCCCGGGACGCGGACGAGAACCTCGCCAAGGAAGGCATCGACCCGCGCCGGGTCCACCTGGTGGGAAACGTGATGATCGACAGCCTGCGGGCTGCGTTGCCTCGGGCCGGCGAGAGCCGCATCCACGAGCAACTGGGAGTGCGCAAGGGAGAGTACGCGCTCGCCACGCTGCACCGGCCGAGCAACGTGGACGAGCCCGCCGCCCTTTCGAGGTTGCTCGTCGCCCTCGCGGAGGTGTCCGGGCGCATCCCGGTGGTGTTCCCCATCCACCCGCGCACGCGCGCGCGCCTCGAGGCGGAGCCCTCGCTGCAGGCGCGGGCGGAGGGTGCCCGCGGCCTCAAGCTGGCCGACCCGATCGGATATCTGGACTTCCTCGCCCTCACGGCAAATGCTCGCCTGGTGATCACCGACTCGGGTGGGATCCAGGAAGAGACCACGGCGCTGGGCGTCCCGTGCCTGACGGTCCGGCACAACACCGAGCGGCCGGTGACCGTCGAGGTGGGCAGCAACGCGCTGGTGGGGACGGACCCCGCCCAGGTGGTGCCCGCCGCCCTGGCGGTGCTGGAAGGGCGCGGGAAGAAGGGCCGCGTGCCGGACCTCTGGGACGGGCGCGCGGCGGAGCGGATCGCGCCCATCCTGGTGCGCTTCTGCGAGGAGCGGGGGAGATGACAAGGAAGCCGCGGCGCCGCTTGCTGCGCCTGCGCCGCTTGCGCGCGAAATTGTTCTGACGGCGCGGTGGTGGCCGGCGATAGGACGGCCCTGCGCTTTTCACGGCGCGGCATGACGGCCGTGGAACCCGGGGCTACTTCTTCACGCGCAGCGAAATGAGGGCGCCGGGATCGGGCGAGAGCGCGTCCCGGTAGCGCCGGATCGCGTCCTCCAGGCGCGGGCGTCGATCGGGCGGTGCGTCGGGCAGCTCCGCCTCTGCGCGCGCCAGCGCGCGCTGGAGCATCGCCGCCGCCGAGCTCTCGTCGCCGGCCACCGAGGTCAGCGCGGCCGCACGCAGCACGTCGATCGGAGCCGGTCCGCCGGCGGCTGCGTCGCTTTGCGAGTCGAGCTCGATCACGCGCCGGGCCTGGGCTGCTGCGTCTTCCACCTCGCCGGTCTCCTCCAGCGCGTCGCGGCGCAACGCGGCTGCCGCCCGGGCGGGAAGCTGTCCCGCCTCTTCCGCTTCGGCCAGGGCCCGCGCCGCCTCTTCCGGGCGTCCGGAGAGCTGCCGCAGCTGCGTCCAGAGCGAGTGGAACCGGACCCAGTCCTGCTGCGGGTCCTCGTCCTCTTCTCGGAGCGCATCGAAGAGCCGCTCCTGCGCCGCCCACCGGAGCAGGTCTTCGTCGATGCGCTGGTCCGGATCGAGGCACGCCCGGTCGACCGCGACCTCCAGCATGGTCAGGACGACCTCCTCCGCGCCGGCCGGCAGCGCCTCCCCGGCCGCCTTCCGCTCGCGGAAACCGGCCACGTCGCGCGACAAGCCTTCCAACGCCCGCCCGAGCGCCTGCATCTCACCGCGACGGTCGCCCGTCTCGTGGAGCACGCGCGCAAGCCCCAGCTCGGCCGCGGGGAGCCCCGGCACCGCCTGCAGCACGCTGCGGAACTCGTGCTCGGCGCCGTCCAGGTCCCCGAACTCGTCCAGGTAGATCTCCCCCAGCGCGCCGCGCGCGAGCACTTCCGCGCCACCGCCCGACGCGGCCGCGCGGCGCAGCAGGCGCACCGCCTCGTGAGGATCGGTCTGGCGGAGCTCGAACGCGGCTCGCCGGATGTCGGCGAGCACCTCGGGATCGACCTGGGGGTCGATGTGGGACATCACCCCTTCTATAGGCTCTCGGCAGCCCCTGCCCAGGGTTGCAGATTCGGCCGCCGCGGATTACAACGCGACGTGCGCCTCGCAGCAATCATCCCTGCGCGCTACTCGGCCCAGCGCCTGCCTGGAAAACCCCTCGCCGACCTGTGCGGCGCGCCGATGGTGGTGCGCGTCTGCCAGCGCGCCGCCCGCGCCGAGGGGCTCGACGAGATCGCGGTGGCCACCGACGACGCGCGCATCGCACATGCGGTGACCGCAGCGGGGTTCCGCGCGGTGATGACCGGAGAGGCGCGCAACGGCACCGAGCGGATCGCTCAGGCCGCGCAGGTCGTCGTGGCGGAGGGGTACGTGAACGTGCAAGGCGACGAGCCGCTGATCGATCCGCGCGCGATCACCGCCGTCGCCAACCTGGTCCGCCAGGGCGCGGAGATGGCCACCGCCGCGCGTCCAATGCAGGCTCCCGAAGGGGATCAGCCGAGCGTCGTCAAGGTGGTGCTCGACCACCGCGGCCGCGCCCTGTACTTCTCTCGCAGCCGGATCCCCTTCCCTCGCAACGCGGGCGAGGTCGCGCCGCTCGCGCACCTCGGCATCTACGGCTATTCCGCCCCGTTCCTGTATCGGTTCGCCAAGCTTCCGGAGACCGAGCTGGAGCGGGCCGAGGGGCTCGAACAGCTCCGCGCGCTCTACCACGGCCATGCCGTCGAGGTGGCGGTGGGCCCCTGGAGCTCGGCCGCGGTCGACACGCCGGAAGATCTGGAGCGCGTCAGGCAGTTGTACTCGGACGATCAAAGGAGGCACGGATGAGCGCACTGCGAGGCGGCCGCATGGATGCACCGCGGGGCAAGCGCACCAAGTTCATCTTCGTGACCGGGGGCGTGGTGTCGTCCCTGGGCAAGGGTCTCTCCAGCGCCTCGCTCGGCGCGCTCCTGGAGAACCGGGGCCTCAAGATCACCCACCTCAAGCTCGACCCGTACATCAACGTCGACCCGGGGACGATGAGCCCCTTCCAGCACGGCGAGGTGTACGTCACCGACGACGGCGGCGAGACCGACCTCGACCTGGGCCACTACGAGCGCTTCAGCTCGGCGAAGATGTCGCGGCACAACAACGCGACCACCGGGCGCATCTACCAGAACGTCATCAACAAGGAGCGCCACGGCGAGTACCTGGGGAAGACGGTGCAGGTGATTCCCCACATCACCGACGAGATCAAGCGCTTCATCCAGAACGCCGCCGACGGGAACGACATCGTCATCGTCGAAGTGGGCGGCACCGTCGGCGACATCGAGAGCCTGCCGTTCCTCGAGGCCATCCGGCAGATGAAGTACGACGTGGGCAGCGACAACGCGATCTACATTCACCTGACGCTGGTCCCGTACATCCAGACCGCGCACGAGGTGAAGACCAAGCCCACCCAGCACAGCGTGATGAAGCTGCGCGAGATCGGCATCCAGCCCGACATCCTGCTCTGCCGCACCGACCGGGCCCTGTCCAAGGAGATCAAGGACAAGATCGCTCTCTTCTGCTCGGTCGAGCCGGGAAGCGTCTTCACCGCCGCCGACGTGTCCACCATCTACGAGCTGCCGCTCGCGCTGCACGAAGAGGGGCTCGACGACAGGGTCGCCGAGCTCTTGAACATCTGGAGCCGCGCGCCGCGCCTCGACAAGTGGGAGAAGATCGTCAAGGCGGTCAAGGAGCCCTCGCGCGAGGTGCGCATCGCCATCGTCGGCAAGTACGTGGACCAGATCGAGAGCTACAAGTCGCTCAACGAGGCGCTGGTGCACGGCGGGATCGCGAACGACTGCCGGGTGACCCTGGAGTACGTCGACTCCTCCGACGTGGAGAAGCTGGGGGCCGAGACGCTCCTCGGGCACGCCGATGCCATCCTGGTGCCGGGCGGATTCGGCATGCGCGGCACCGAAGGCAAGATCGCGGCGGTGCGCTACGCGCGCGAGAAGAGGGTGCCCTTCTTCGGCATCTGCCTGGGCCTGCAGATGGCGGCCATCGAGTTCGCGCGCAACGTGCTCGGGCTCTCGGGCGCCAACTCGCTCGAGTTCGACGAAGCGACGCCGCACCCGGTGGTCAGCTTGATGGCCGACCAGAAGTCGGTAGTGGCCAAGGGCGGCACGATGCGCCTGGGCGCGTACGACTGCACGCTCAAGGCGGGCAGCCTGGCGCACAAGCTCTACGGCCGCTCGGTGATCTCGGAACGGCACCGCCACCGCTACGAGGTGAACAACGCCTACCGGCCCCGGTACGAGGAGCGCGGATTCATCGCCTCCGGCGTCAACGAGCAGCTCGGCCTGGTCGAGGTGATCGAGCTGGAAGGGCATCCCTATTTCGTAGGCTGCCAGTACCATCCCGAGTTCCAGTCCAAGCCCTTCCAGCCGCATCCCCTGTTCTCCGGGCTCGTGCGCGCGGCGCTCGAGCAGCGCGCGCGGCAGGGGCGCGGCGAGAAGCCGCCCGACGGTCCGCGGCCCACGCCGGAGATCCAGTTCCCGGCGGGCGGCCCCAAGGCGCAGGCGTGAAGGTCGGCCGCGCCGAGGTCGGGCCCGGCCATCCGCTGCTCCTCATCGCCGGGCCCTGCGTCATCGAGGGCGAGCCGCAGACGCTGGCCGCCGCGCGGAAGGTGGCCGACGTCGCCCAGCGGCAGGGGCTGCCGGCGGTCTTCAAGTGCTCCTTCGACAAGGCGAACCGCACCAGCGGCAAGAGCTTCCGCGGGCCCGGTCTGACGCAGGGGTTGCGCGTGCTGGCGAAGGTGAAGCAGGAGACCGGGCTGCCCGTGCTCACCGACGTGCACGAGGTGGCGCAATGCGTTCCCGTGGCCGAGGTCGCCGACGTGCTGCAGATCCCCGCTTTCCTCTCCCGCCAGACCGACCTGCTCCTCGCGGCGGGCGCCACCGGCCGCGCGGTCAACGTGAAGAAGGGCCAGTTCCTCGCCCCCGGCGACATGAAGAACGCGGTGGCC
>DATFUN010000378.1:0-8560 GCA_035260805.1 Myxococcales bacterium
TCCACGCGATCGTAAAACCGGGCATGTCCCTCGCAGCCCACCCCTAGCACCCCATTTTCGCCTACCAGGATCGCATTCGTCTCTGCGATGGCTTTGTCACCGTTGAAGGTCACGACCGGCGAAGCAATGAAGTGCTTGGCCCTGAAATCGGACGCGCCCATCCTCATCGAACCATCCACGAAGTCGCTGGCTTTTCCCGAGAACCAGGTGATGTCGATCGTTGCGTCCGGGTGGAAGAGATTCCGCAGCTGATCCCACTCGGCAAGATCCCGATGCATCCATCCAGTCATGAGATCCGCGATGCGGAGCCGATCTTCCAGGTACGATTGCGTTGCGCTGGTCGCCATCCGCTGCGCGAACTGCAGCGAGCGTGCCAGCAGCCGGCCTGGTCCGATTCCCGCGCGCCGCGCCCGCCGAGGAGCCCGGCCTGTACGTTCGCGCGACAAGGTGTCCGTCGAACCGTCCGGATCGATCGCGGATCGATCCCGGCTACTGAGCCCTCGGATGGTCCAGGTATTCGCCTACCGGCGCCCGCTACGGTTGGCCCGTGTTCTCCCGGCTGTGCGGGTGGCGCACGTCCGTGCCGCGCACCATGTACACGACCATCTCCGCCACGTTGGTGGCGTGATCGCCGAGGCGCTCGAGGTGCTTCGCGACGAACAGCAGGCTGTTCGCGCGGCGGATGTTGCGCGGATCCTCCATCATCAGCGCCAGGAGCTCGTTGAAGAGGTTGTGGTAGAGCGCGTCGAGCAGGTCGTCGTCCTTGATCACCGCCTGCGCCTTGTCCACGTCGGCGTCGACGAAGGCGTCGAGCGCCTTGCGAACCTGCGCCTGGCAGAGCTGCGCCAGCCGGGTGAGATCGTGCACGGGGCGCAGGGGAGGCGACTGGTTCAGGTCGATGGCGCGCTCGGCGATGTTGACCGCCAGGTCGCCGATGCGCTCCAGGTCGACGACGATCTTCAGGGCGGTGGTGATGAACCGCAGGTCGCTCGCGGCCGGCTGGCGCAGCGCCAGCAGGCGCCGGCAGCTCTCGTCCACCTCCAGCTCCAGGAGATTGACCTCGCGGTCCGACCCGACCACCAGCTCGGCCAGCTTCGAGTCGCGCTCGGAAAGCG
This sequence comes from Myxococcales bacterium, assembly GCA_035260805.1. GTDB lineage: Bacteria > Myxococcota > Myxococcia > Myxococcales > 40CM-4-68-19 > VBKO01. The sequence goes on from DATFUN010000378.1 coordinate 1,116, forward strand.
CGCGCATGCTCTGGGCGATCTCGGCTTCCACCTTGCCACCGAGGGTGAGGAGCTTCGAGCGCAGCTCCTCCAGCTCGCCTTCGTAGGTGCGGTCGGTGTGCTTCTTCACGGCCATCGGCTCTCCTGACGCGCGACCAGGCTGGCCGCGATCGAACATAGCCCGCCCCATCGGCTAACCAAATTTCCCCGTGACATAATCCTCGGTGCGGGATTCCTTGGGGTTGGTGAAGATCTGCTCGGTCGGTCCGTGCTCCACCAGCTCGCCCAGGTAGAAGAAGGCGGTCGCGTCGGAGACGCGCGCGGCCTGCTGCATGTTGTGGGTCACGATGATGATGGTCAGGTGCTCGCGCAGCTCGCGGATCAGCTCCTCGATCTTCGCCGTCGCGATGGGGTCGAGCGCGCTGGCCGGCTCGTCCATCAAGAGCACCTCGGGCCCCACGGCGATCGCGCGCGCGATGCAGAGCCGCTGCTGCTGGCCTCCCGACAGCGAGAGCGCGGAATGGTGCAACCGGTCCTTCACCTCGTCCCAGAGGGCTGCTTGCTGCAGGCTCCGCTCCGCCAGCTCGGCGTGGTTGCCGCCGATGCCGTTCAGCTTGAGGCCCGCGACCACGTTGTCGACGATGGACATGGTGGGGAACGGGTTGGCGCGCTGGAAGACCATGCCGACGCGGCGGCGCAGGTCCACCGGGTCGACGCCGCGGCCGTGCAGGTCCTGGCCGTCCACCAGGATGTGGCCGCTCTGGTGGGCGCCGGGCACCAGCTCGTGCATGCGGTTGATGCAGCGCACGAAGGTGCTCTTGCCGCAGCCGGACGGCCCGATGATCGCAAGCACGGTGTTCGCCGGCACCGCGAGCGAGACCCCGCGCAGCGCGTGGTTGTTGCGGAACCAGGCGTTGAGGTTCTGCACCTCGATCTTCGCCTGCGCGCCGTTGGGGCCGGTCACTGCCGCGCCCCGAAGCGCTGCCGCGTGAGGACGCGCGCGGCGAGGGAGAGGCCGCCCACCAGCAGCAAGAGGACCAGCGCGGCCGCCCAGGCCTTGTCGTGCCAGTTCTCGTACGGGCTCACCGCGTAGTTGAAGATCTGGACGGTCAGCGAGGCGGTCGGCTGGTCGGCGCGCCAGTTCCAGTACTGGTTGTTGAGCGAGGTGAAGAGGAGCGGCGCCGTCTCGCCCGCGGCGCGCGCCACGGCGAGGAGCGCCGCGGTCATGATGCCGCCCAGCGCGGTACGCAGGATGACGCGCAGGGAGGTGCGCCACTCCGGCACGCCCAGGGCCAGCGAGGCCTCCCGCAGGGAGCCCGGGACGAGGCGCACCAGTTCCTCGGTGCTGCGCGCCAGCGTGGGGATCATCAGGACGGCGAGCGCGACGCCGCCCGCGATCGCCGAGAACCGCTTCATCGGCAGCACCACCAGGCCGTACGCGACGATGCCCACGATGATGGAAGGGACGCCCGAGAGGACCTCGGCCGTGAACCGGATCACGTCGCCGACGCGTCCATTCCCCCGCTCCGCCAGGAAGACACCCGCGCCCACGCCCAGCGGCACGCCGATGAGGCAGGCGATGCCCACGATGTACAAGGTGCCCGCGATCGCGTTCCCCACGCCGCCGCCAGGCTCGCCCACCGGCGACGGCAGCGCCGTGAAGAAGTCGAGGTTGAGCGCCGCGATGCCTCGCGAAAGGACCAGCCAGAGCACCGACACGAGCGGCACCAGCGCCACGGCGAGACCAAGCGCGCAGAGGCAGGTCATGGCGGCATTGATCGCGCGCCGCTTGCGCAGCCGCGTGCTCACGCCGCGCCTCGCACCGGGCCCCGGGTCGAGATGCGCACCAGCAGGCGGGCGGCGATGTTGAGGAGCAACGTCACGGCGAAAAGGATCAGGCCCAGCGCCGCCAGAGCGCCGGTCTGCAGCGCTCCGCTCGCTTCGGCGAACTCATTGGCGATCACGGCGGGCAGGGAGTATCCCGGCGCGAACAGCGAAGCCGAGATGGTCGGAGAGTTGCCGATCACCATGGTGACGGCCATGGTCTCGCCCAGCGCGCGCCCGAGCCCCAGGATGGTAGCGCCCAGGATTCCCGCGCGCGCGAAGGGAAGCACCGCCATGCGGATGGCCTCCCAGCGGGTCGCCCCGAGCGCCAGGGCGGCCTCCCGCAAAGACATCGGAACCGTGCGCAGCACCTCGATGGAAATGCTGGTGATGGTGGGCAGGATCATGATGGCGAGGATCATGCCCGCGGCCAGGTAACCCAGCCCGACGGGCGTTCCGCGGAACAGGGGGAGGAACCCGAGCGTCGCGGCCAGGAACGGCTCCACCTTGGTGCGGAGCACGGGCACCAGGACGAAGAGTCCCCACAGCCCGTAGACCACGCTCGGGATGCCCGCGAGCAGCGAGATGGGGAACGAGATCAGGGACCGGACTCCGGGCGGGGACATCTCGGTGAGGAAGAGCGCGAGCCCGACCGAGACGGGCAGTGCGATAAACAGGGCCACCACGCTGGTTACCAGCGTCCCATAGATGAAGGGCAGCGCGCCGTACACGTCGCGCACCACGTCCCACTGGCTGTTGAGCACGAACGCGGCGAGCCCGGTGTGCCTCAGCACTCCCGCGGACAACTTGCAGAGCGCGTAAACGATGAACAGCGCCACCACGAAGACGGTCACGCCCAGGATCGTGAGCAGCGCGGCCCACGCCCGATCGGCGAAGTTCCTGCGCGCCGGCTCGGCGATCCGAGTCAGCCGTCCGGGCCGGCGCGCAGCGAGCGTTTCACTTGCTGGTTGCAAGAACTGCCTTTCCTTGGACCGTCATCTTCTTCAAAGTGCCTTCCACCTTGTGCACCACGGACTTGGGCAGCGGCGCGTAGTCGAGGGTGGCTGCGGTCTTCTCGCCGTCGTGCACGGCCCACCAGAGGAACTTCAGCAGCGCCTGGCCCTTCGCGGGATCCGGCTGGTCCTTGTAGACGAGGATATAGGTAAAGGACGAGATGGGGTAGGCGTCCTTGCCGGCCGCATTGGTAATCGACACCCGGTAGTCGTCCGGCATCTCGACCTTGGAGGCCGCCTCGGACACCGACTCGAGGGTCGGCTTGACCCACGCTCCGTCGCGGTTCTTGATGATCGCAGGGGTGAGCTTGTTCTGGTTCGCGTACGCAAGCTCGACGTAACCGATGGCTCCCTCGGTCTGCTTGACGGTGCCGGTCACGCCTTCGTTGCCCTTGCCGCCCAGTCCGACCGGCCAGTTCACGCTCTTGCCGGTCCCCGGTCCTGCCTTCCAGTCCGGCGACACTTTCGAGAGGTAGTCGGTCCACACGTAGGTGGTGCCCGAGCCGTCAGAGCGGTGCACGACCGTGATGTTCGCCGTGGGCAACTTGAGGCCCGGGTTGTCGCGGGCGATCGCCGGATCGTTCCACTTGGAGACCTTGCCCAGGAAGATCCCGGAGATGGTCTCGGGCGTGAGCTTCAGGCCCTCGAGCCCGGGCACGTTGTAGACGACGACCACCGCGCCCAGCACCGTCGGGATGTGCTGGATGCCCGGCGCCTTGGCCATCTCCTCGTCGGTCATCGGCGCATCGCTGGCGCCGAAGTCGACGGTCTTCTCGGTAATCTGCTTGATTCCGCCGCCGGAGCCGATCGACTGGTAGTTGATCTGCACCTCGGGGTGCAGCTTGTTGTAGTCGCTGAACCACTTCGAGTAGAGCGGGTAAGGGAACGTTGCGCCCGCGCCGGTGATCAGCATCTTGTCGGCGGCAAACGCTGCCGAGGCAAGGGCTAGGGTCGACAACAGGGCTACGCGTGTTTTGGTCATGGCGCCTCCTTCTAGCGGTTTTGTGTGACGTACGTGTGACAAGCGCGTTGCGCTTCTACGGCGGTGCCGGTAGCTTCACCCAGAAACGGCTGCCCCCCTGGCCGCTCTCGACGCCCACCTCTCCGTGCTGGACCTGAGCGAGGTGCTTGACGATCGCGAGCCCCAGGCCCGTTCCTCCGTTCTCTCGGGCCCGTCCGGTGTCGACCCGGTAGAAGCGTTCGAACAGCCGCCCGCGGTGGCGCGGCTCGATCCCGGGGCCGGTGTCGAGCACCGAGAGCACCACCGAGGGGCCGGTGCCGTCGGCGAGCACGGTCACGCGCCCGCCCTCCGGGGTGAACTTCACGGCGTTGTCGAGGAGGTTGGTGAGGATCTGCTCCAGCGCGCGGCGATCCGCGATGGCGCGGAGCCCGGGCGGACCGTCGAATCCGAGCTTGATGCGCTTGGCGTCGGCCCGTCCTCGCACCAGCTCGAGCGAGGCGGCGACGAGCGGCGCCAGCTCGAGCGGGCCCAGCTCGACCTGGAACTCGCCCCTCTCCAGGCGCGACAAGTCGAGCAGCTCGCGGGTCAGGCGCGAGAGCCGATCGGCGTGCCGCGCGATCATCTCCACGAACCCGCGCGCTGCGGAATCGAGCAGCTTGCCGCTGGAGAGGAGCGTCTCGACGGCCCCGGTGATGGCGGCCACCGGCGTGCGCAGCTCGTGGCTGGCGTTGGCGATGAAATCGCGCCGCACGTTCTCCAGCCGCTTCTCCTCGGTCATGTCGTGGAAGAGGACCAGCGCCCTGCGGTCGGAGAGCGGAGAGAGGGTCACGAAGAGCAGCTTGTCGAGCGAGACGACGTTGAACTCCCCGCGGGTCGGCTTCCCCGCGATGGCTCGCTCGGCGGCCTCGCCCAGCTCCGCGCTGCGGGTGATCTCGAGCAGCGTGCGTCCCAGGGGGCGACCCGTCCCCACTAGCTCGTCCAGCGCGCGGTTGACGACCGCCAGGCGCCCGCGCGGATCGAGGATTCCCGCCGGGTCGGGAATTCCGTCCACCATCTCCTGCGTCCCGGGGGGCGGCCCTCCAGCGACGAAGCCCGCTTCTTCCATCTGGAGCAGGCGCGCCAGCTCGACCACTTCGCGCGGAAGCGGCTCGCTGGGCCGCCGCGCCGCCAGCTCCATGCGGACCGCGCCGAGCACCTCGTCGAGAGTGACCTTGCGCCAGAAGAGCGCCACGACCTCCGTCTATCCGAGGCGTGTGGCAACGGTGTGACGGCGCGGCAACTTCCCTCGCTCGTTGCGCCCTTTCACCAGCCGGGGTACAGCGCCGGGCGAAGGACCCCTGTGGTCGAGGGGCCTGGCGCCTGCCTGCGGTGAGGAGGTTCGATGTCGGCCGATTCGCCGCCCGGAACGCCCCGCCACGTCCGCCGGGCCGGACGCGTGGGGCGCTCCGTCGTCCACTCCGGACACGGGATGGTCGCGACGAGCCAGCCGCTGGCGGTGCAGGCGGCGATCGCCGTCCTCCGCAGCGGCGGAAATGCGGTGGACGCCGCCATCACCGCGAACGCGGTGCTCGGAGTGGTGGAGCCGATGTCTTGCGGCGTCGGCGGTGACCTCTTCGCGATGGTGTGGGAGGCGCGCAGCGGGAAGCTCTTCGGGCTGAACGCCAGCGGCCGCTCCCCGTACCGCGCCACCCTGGACGAGATGCGGGGCCGCGGCCTGACCGAGCTGCCCATCGACGGTCCTCTTTCGTGGTCCGTTCCCGGCGCGGTGGACGGATGGGAAGAGCTGCGCGCCCGCTTCGGATCGCGCCCGCTCGCCGAGCTGCTCGAGCCCGCCATCGCCATCGCGGAGGAAGGTTTCCCGGTGAGCGAGGTGATCGCGGGGATGTGGGAGGCGAGCGGGCCCGCGCTGGCGGCGCACCCGGATGCCGCGCGCACATACCTGCCGGGCGGACGCGCCCCCCGCACGGGAGAGATCTTCCGCAATCCCGACCTCGCCGCGACGTATCGAGAGCTGGCCCGCGGCGGCCGCGACGCCTTCTACCGGGGTCGCATCGCCCGCGATCTGGTGGCGTTCTCGCAGGCGTCGGGCGGGTTGCTCGCGCCCGACGATCTGGCCGACACGTCCGCTTCCTGGGTCGACCCGGTCGGCTCGGAGTACCGCGGCGTGAGCGTCTGGGAAATGCCGCCGCCCAGCCAGGGGATCACCACGCTGCAGATCCTGAACCTGCTCGAAGGGTTCGACCTGCGCAGCCTCGGGCCGCGCTCCGCCGACTACTGGCACCTGTTCGTCGAGGCGAAGAAGATCGCCTGGGCGGACCGCGCCCGCTTCATCGCCGACCCTTCGAGCGCGCGCGTTCCGGTGGAAGAGCTGATCTCCAAGCGGTACGCGGCCGAGCGGCGCAAGCTGATCGACCCGCGCCGCGCGCGCGCCGGGCTGCCGCCGGGCGAGCCGCTGCGCGGCGACACGGTGTACCTCGCGGCCGTCGACGCGGAGCGGAACTGCGTGTCGCTCATGCAGAGCATCTACCAGCACTTCGGATCGGGCATGGTTCCCGGCAGGCTGGGATTCGCGCTGCAGAACCGCGGATCGCAGTTCTCGCTCGATCCGTCCCATCCCAACCGGCTGGAGCCGCACAAGCGGCCCTTCCACACCATCATCCCCGCGCTCGCCACGCGCGGCGGAAAGCCATGGTTCGTCTTCGGCGTGATGGGCGCGGACATGCAGCCGCAGGGGCAGGCGCAGGTCCTGGTGAACGTCCTCGACTTCGGCATGAACGTCCAGGCCGCCGGCGAGGCGCCCCGCATCGAGCACCTGGGGTCTCCCACGCCAACCGGTCGGCCGGAGGCCCCGGGCGCCGGGATGCTCGCCGTCGAGCAAGGGATCCCGCAGGACGTCTTCGCCGAGCTGGAGCGCCGCGGCCACGCGGCGGCGTGGGTCGAGCGCAATGGCGGCGGGTACCAAGGAATCCTCATCGATCCTGCGACCGGAGCTCTGCAAGGCGGTTCGGAACCGCGCTCCGACGGCTGCGCCGCGGGATACTGACCGCATGACCGCATCCGGCCCGCTGCAGGGAATCCGCATCGTCGATCTGACCACGGTGATCATGGGGCCGTACGCGACCCAGATCCTGGCCGACTACGGCGCCGACGTGCTGAAGGTGGAGCCGCCCGAAGGCGACATCATGCGCGGCGCGGCCCCGATGACGGGCCCCAAGATGGGGCACCTGCACCTGCAGATGAACCGGAACAAGCGCAGCGTGGTGCTCGACGTGAAGAAGGAGGGCGGGCGGCGCGCGCTCCTGCGCCTGTGCGAGAAGGCCGACGTCTTCGTGCACAACGTCCGCCCGGCGGCGATGCGGCGGCTGCGTCTCTCCTACGACGACGTGCGCGCAACGAACCCGCGCATCGTCTACGCCAGCTTGCTCGGTTTCGGGAGCGGGGGCCCGTACGCGGGAAAGCCCGCCTACGACGACCTGATCCAGGGCACGTGCGGGCTGCCGGCGCTGCTGGGGCGAGCCGGCGCGGCGCCCGCGTACGTGCCGGCCAACATGGCCGACCGGGTGGTGGGCGTGAACGCGGTGCACGTCATCCTCGCGGCGCTCCTCTGCCGCGAGCGCACCGGCGAGGCGCAGGAGGTGGAGCTGCCCATGTTCGAGACGCTCGCGCAG
>DATFUN010000379.1:0-4921 GCA_035260805.1 Myxococcales bacterium
CGCTACCGGCCAGCCGACCGGCATCGCGGCCGCGACGTACGCCCCTTTCCAGGACATCGATGCTGGCATGGCCGCCTGGGACAAGAACGGGATCCTGCGGACGATCAACTGGCGCACCCTGCTGCTCGACGCCCAGATTTCTTACGGCAAGGTCATCCTGGCGGGCAACTACAGCAACGTGTATTCGGACAACATCGACCTGTTCAACGGCGTGACCGGGGCGCCCTGGTTCCACCAGACGTGGTGGGACGCCAACCTGATCGTCGACCCGTGGCCGGGCGTGCGCTTCGGCATCGAGTACGCGCGCACCCTGCAGCGCCGGGTCGGCGGCGCGCTCGCGAATAACTCTCGCGTCTTCTTCGCGGGATTCTTCTTGTTCTGAGGGCTACGCGCGGAGCAGGGCCAGGTTCTGCTCCGCGCGCTGCCGGAACTCCGCGGTGGTGCCGGAGAAGGCGACCCGTCCCTTGACCAGGATCAGGTGGCGGTCGCCGATCTCGAGCAGCCGGCGCACCTCCTTGTCGACGATGAGCGCCGCGGTGCCTTCGGAGCGCAGGCGGCGCAGCGCCGCCCAGATCTGCTGGCGCGCCACGGGGGAGAGCCCCTCGGTCGCGCCGTCCAGGATGATCAGCTCGGGATTGGTGAGCAGGGCGCGCGCGATGGCCAGCATCTGCTGCTCGCCCCCGGAGAGCTGCGAGCCCAGGTGCTCCAGGCGCTCGCCCAGGCGCGGGAACAGCTCGATCGCGCGCTCCTCCGTCCAGGGTCCGGGCCGCGCCGCCATCACCAGATGTTCGCGGGCGGTCAGGTCAGGGAAGATGCCGCGGCCTTCGGGCACGAGCGCGATGCCGAGCCGCGCGATCCGGTGGGCGGGCCAGCCGGTCACCGGCGTCCCGCGGACCAGCACCTCGCCGGAGCGGGCAGAAGTCAGTCCCAGCACGGACCGGATGGTGGTCGTCTTGCCCATCCCGTTGCGCCCCATCAGGGTCACCGTCTCGCCGCTTCCGACGGCGAGGCTCACGCCGTGCAGGACGTGGCTCGCGCCGTAGAAGGTGTGCAGATCGCGCGCCTCGAGCAGCGGCGCCGTCACGGCTCCTCCTCGCCCAGGTACGCCTCGCGCACGCGCGGGCTCTCGCGGATGGCGGCGGGCGGGCCGCTCTCGAGGACGCGCCCGTTGACGAGCACCGTGACGGTGTGCGCGATGGCGAACACGGCGTCCATGTCGTGCTCGACGAGCACGAGCGTCCGCTCCTCCGCCACCTTGCGCAAAAGCGCGAGCACCATCCGGGCCTCGTCGTGCCCGAGCCCCGCGAGCGGCTCGTCCACGAGCAGCAGCTCCGGATCGGTGGCCAGCACCATGGCGACCTCCAGCTGCCGCTGCTCGCCGTAGCTCAGCTCACCGGCGCGCGAGAGGCGCCGGCCGGCGAGGCCGCACGCCCGCAATGCCTCCTCTCCGCGCGCGGTGGTCTCCGCGCCGCCGCCGCGCCCGCGGAACGAGCTCCCCGCCTGCCGGGAATGCGAGGCCAGCCACACGCACTCCGCGCAGGTCAGCTCGGGGAAGATGTTCGCCGTCTGGTAGCTGCGGCCGATGCCTTTGCGGGAGAGGACGTCAGGCGCAGCCCGGGTCACGTCCTCGCCGCGGAAGCGAACGTGCCCCGAGGTGGCGCGCAGCTCGCCCGAGAGCAGGTTCAGGAAGGTGGACTTCCCGGCGCCGTTCGGGCCGATGATCGCGTGCACGGCTCCGCGCTCGAAGCGCAGGGTCACGCCATCCACCGCGGCCAGGGCGCCGAACCGGCGGGTGAGGCCCTCGGTCTCGAGCAGCGCCTCAGCCACCTCTGCCCTCCAGCAGGCTGGCCACGCCGCGCGGGAGGAAGAGGACCACCGCGATCACCGCCGCGCCGACCACCGCGCTCCAGTGCTCGGTGGCGCGCTCGGCGAAATGCTCGAGCACGCTCAAGAGCAGAGCGCCGAGCGCCGGTCCGTAGAGCGTCCCTTTGCCTCCCAGAAGCACGGTCACCAGGACCAGCCCCGACTGGCGCCAGCCGAACTGCGCAGGGTTCACGAATCCGTAGAGGGTCGCATCGAGATATCCGGCCAGCCCCGCCAGCGCGCCGCCCAGGACGAATGCGCTCAGCTTGTACCGGCCGGTGGCGTAGCCCAGGGTCCGCATCCGTCCTTCGTTGATGCGGATGGCGGTGAGGACGCGCCCGAATGGCGCGCGCACGATGCGCAGCAGGAGCAGGAAGGAGAGCACCAGTGCGACCCAGATGGCCGCGTACGCGGCGCCGGCATCGCCCAGGTCGACGATGGTGCGCCCGAGGACGGTCAGCCGCGGGCGCTGCGCGATCGAGACGCCGTCGGAGCCGCCCAGCCTGGGGGACTCGCTGAACAGGTAGTAGAGCATCTGCCCGAGCGCGAGCGTGACCATGACGAAATAGACGCCGGTCGCGCGCAGGCTCAACCAGCCGATCAGCAGCGCAGCGAGCGCGGCGAATCCCAGACACAGAGGCAGCGAGACGAGCGGGCTCACCACGCCCAGGCCGTTCGCCAGCCCGGCCAACAGGTACGCAGAGAGCCCGAAGAACGCCGAGTGGCCGAGGCTGACCAGCCCCGCGTAGCCGACCAGGAGGTCGAGGCTGATCGCGTAGATGCAGCCGATCATCACCTTGGCGGCGAACTGCGTCCAGAAGCGGTCGCCCGAGAAGGGCAGCAGCGCGAGCGCCACGGCGCCCAGGAGCAGGCCCGCGCGCACGCTCCGCGGAAGGGTCATCGCGCCTCGACGGGCTGGCCGAAGAGGCCGCGCGGGCGCCAGAGAAGGACCGCGGCCATGACCGCGTAGACGATCGCGCTGGACAGGCCGGGGAGGAGCACCTTGCCGAGGGTGTCCGAAAGACCGACCAGCAGCGCGCCGAAGAAGGCGCCCTTGACCGATCCGATCCCGCCGATCACCACCACCACGAAAGAGACGATCAGGACGCCTTCCCCCATCCCTGGGTAGACGGTGGTGAGCGGCGCGGCGAGCATGCCTGCGAGCGCGGCCAGCGCGGTCCCGGCGCTGAAGAGGACCGAGAGCAGCCGGCGCACGTCGATGCCCAGCGCCTCCACCATCTCCGGGTTCACCGCGCCGGCGCGGACGCGCATTCCGAAGCGGGTGCGCAGCAGCACGTGCCGGATGGCCGCGGCGACGAAGAGGCAACAGATGCAGGTGAAGGCGCGGTACGCAGGCCAGGACTGCAGCTCGCCCAGGGGAAGCCCGAAGGCGAGCAGGCGCGGCGTCGCGACGCCGTGCACCTCGTTGCCGAACAGCGCCCGCTGCAGCTCGTTGAACAGCAGGACCAGCCCGTAGGTGAGCAGCAACTGGGAGAGGTGGTCGCGGCCGTACAGCCTGGAGATCGCCAGGCGTTCCACCAGCCATCCGGCGGCGAACATCAGCGGGACGCCCACGGCGACCGCCGCAGCCAGGCTGCCGGTCCGCTGGCCGATGAAGTACGCCAGGTAGGCGCCGAGCATGTAGAACGAGCCGTGGGCGAAGTTCAGGACGCCCAGCACCCCGAAGATGAGCGTCAGGCCGCTGGCGACCAGGAACAGGAGCAGCCCGTACTCCACGCCGTTGAGGAGCTGCAGCGCGAACAGCGAAAGGGTCATGTCGCCATCTGGCAACCGAACGCCGGATCCTCGGCGTCCTTCTGCGCGACGCCCAGGACGACCTCGCGGCCGTCTTTCACCTGGCGCACGTAGACGTTCTGGACCGGGTTGTGCGCCTTGGAGAAGCGGAACGGCCCGCGCGGGCTGTCGAGGCGCACCGCCTCCAGCGCCGCGATGACTTCCTTGCGGGCGCCGAGGTCTCCTTGCACCTTGTCGAGCGCGCTGGCGAGGGCGTTGACGGTGTCGTACCCGGCGACCGCGTAGACGTCCGCGTCTCGCGAGGTCGCCTTCTTGAAAGCCGCCCGGAATTTGCGATTGACCTCGGTGTCCAGGCTGTCCGCGTAATGCAGCGTGGTCTTGATCCCCTCGGCCGCCGGCCCCTGGGCCGCCAGCACGCCCTCGGTGAGGAAGCCGCTCCCGTAGAGCGGGATCTTCTCGCGCAGGCCGGCGGCCGCGTAGTCCTTGACGAGCTTGGCGGCGCCCGCTCCGGCGAAGAAGACGAACACCGCGTCGGGCTTGAGCGCCGCGATCTCCGAGAGGTTCGCCTGGAACTCGGTGGTCGGGAAGGGGACGGGGATCTCCTTCACGATGGTGCCCCCGCCCTTGGTGAACCCTTCCTTGAACGCGGCCATCGACTCCTGCCCGAAGCTGTAGTTCCAGAAGAGGAGGACCGCCTTCTTGCGGCCGTCTTTGAGCACCACGTCGGCGCATGGATACGAGGTCTGCCAGTTGGAGAACGAGGTGCGGAAGACGTTCGGCGCGCAGAGCTGGCCGGTGACTGCCTGGGCGCCGGCGTTGGTGACGATGGTGAGCGTCTTCTCCTGGCGGACGATCTGCATCATGGCCATGGCCACGCCCGAGTGGACCGGGCCGGTGAGGACGTCCACCTTCTCCCCGACCACCAGCTTGTTCACGTTGGCGGGGGCCTTGGCGGGATCGGATTCGTCGTCGACCGCCACCCACTCGATCTCGCGGCCGGCGAGCTTGTTGTCGTGCTCGCGCGCAGCCAGCTTCATCCCGTCGGTGATGTTGTTGCCCAGGGCGGCGTAGGTGCCGGAATACGGCAACAAGAGGCCGATGCGGATCTTCGGCTTGCCAGCTGGAAACGCGCGGCGAGGAAGGATGCTCGACGCGGTGGCTGCGCCCGCCGCGGTGAGCAATGCGCGGCGGGAGAAAGTCTGCCTGGACATGGCGGTGACCCCCGTTTGAAGTGACGCTGGATACCGGCAGTACGACAGAATTGCCCCTGATCCGTCAATCAACCGCCGCCGTCAGTCGCCGC
>DATFUN010000380.1:0-2898 GCA_035260805.1 Myxococcales bacterium
CCGACAGCCTGCTCGAATCCTCCGTCTCCCGCCTGCAAGGCGAGGCCCGCGACCGTGCCGAGGAGGGTCTCATCTACGCCTTGAACGCAGCCTTGGTCGCCTCGGGCACCTCGATGGACGAGCCCGAAGACGTTCGCGCCGCGCTGGCGGACGCCCGGGCGACGCTCTCGCTGGGCCTGGAGACGCTCTCGGGCGGCGCCCCGGATCGCGCCGCAGCCGCGCTGGCCGAGCGGCCCATCCGGGAGATCTTCCAGGCCGGGCTGGTCGACCCCTACCGCCTGCAATCCAGGGCGCGGCGCATCGCCCAGTCGGCCCGCCTGCCCCAGGCGCAGAACGTGACGCTTCTCGACCCGCCGCTTTCCGACGTGGTGGACGCCCTCCAGCGCAAGCGCCCGGTCTGGCCGGACCCCTCCGCACCCCGCAGCCGCCGCGCCCTGGCCAGCCTGGCCGAGGTAAGCGCGGCGGATCGGCTTCTGGACGAGGCGGAGAGCGTCGTCGCCCTGCTCCGCGCGCTGGGGCTTTCCCCCGCGGAATTGGGGCCCCGAGCGGAAGCCGCGGGCGTCGCGCCCACCGCCCTGCGGGCAAGCGACGCCGTGCGTGCGCTCGCGCTGCAGCGCCTGCGCGGACAGACGGAGCTGGCGCTCGGTGCGCAGGCGGGGCCGTTGCCGGAGGGATTTGCCCGCGCGCTGGACGAAGTGCTGCGCACGGCGCGGCCGGAGCCGGGGGAAGCGGACCCGTCGCTCGCCGTGCCGCGCCTGCGAGATCAGGTCCTCAAGTCGTCCGGCTGAGCTCGCGTTACCTGCGGACCGCTTCCTCGCAGTGGGCGAGATCGACGGCCAGCCCCCGCGCGGTGGTATCGCTCTGCATGGCCGAGAAGAACAGCGGGTCGGCGAACACCTGCAGCGCGGGAACGCCGTTTCCGGCGAAGTAGAGGTTCCGCTCCACCCAGAGCGCCACGTCGGGATCGACCTGCACGCCCCGCAGCTCGAGCAGCCGCGCCGCGAGCTGCATGCGCAGGTCGTCGCAAGCCGCCCGCCGCCGCTGGTTCGAGCGAACGGCGGCGCGCACGCGGGACTCGGGCTGATCGTCGGAGGTGGCCTGCGCCGTCTGCGTCGCCTGCGGCGGCGCGGGCGGCTGATCCATGTGCATCACCACCAGCTCGCCGGGAGGCTGCTCGTCGTCGCCCGGCATCACCTCGTAGCGGATGTAGCTGCCGCCTCCGAGCTGGAGCGTGCGCGTCTCGCGCTTCTCGACCGACTTGTCCTTCGGCTCGGGCTGCGCCTGCTGTCCGGCCTGCGGCTGCGCCTGTTGCGCGTCTGCCCACGCCGCGCCCGCAGCCAGGCACAGCAGCGCTGCCATGATCCGTGCGAACCGCATACGGCCCCCATCGCGCTCTCGGGCGCAGCCTGAACTTGCTCTCCCGCCGGCAAAGGCGCAAGCCGAACTGACTGCGAGCGTCCGATCGCCCGCCCGCCCGTCCGGTCAGAACAACCGGCTGCGCGCCGCGAGCGGCTCGTAGATCCAGCGCGGCACGCCGGCGAGCCATCGCGCCAGCATGGCCATCGGGAGCGGATACGCGACGGTCGGCTTTCGGCGCGCGATCCCCCGCGCCATCACGCGCACGGCGTCGTCCAGCTCCATCAGGAACGGCATGGGGAACTTGTTCCTGGCCGTCATCTCCGTCTTCACGAACCCCGGATAGATGGTGGTCGCGCGCACCGAGGTCTTGCGCAGGTCGACGCGCAGGCTCTCCATGAAAACGTGCAAGGCGGCCTTGGAGGCGCAGTACGCCGCGTTGCCGGGCATGCCGCGGAAAGCGGCCAGGCTGGAGACGGCCACCAGGTGCCCCGCGTCGCGCGCGATCATCGCCGGGAGCGCGGCCGAAAGGGTGACGCACGCTGCGCTCACGTTCACGTCGAGGGTCCTCTTCACCGCGGTCCAATCCATCTTGCGCGCGCTTCCCGGAGAGCCGACGCCCGCGTTGGCGATGACCAGATCGAGCGCCCCGCCGGAGGCGGACTCTGCATCGCGGATCGCCTGCACCAGCCGGTCGGCGTCGGTCACGTCGAGGACGTGCGGGACCACCCGACCCTCGGGCGCTTCGTCGCCGAGCGTCTCGAGCTCGCGCTCGCGCCGCGCGGCGGCGTGCACGGTGGCGCCCGCCCGCGCGTAATGCAGCGCGAGGCCGCGTCCGAGCCCGCTGGAGGCTCCGGTGATGAACACGGACCGTGGTGTCATGCCCGGCGTTCTACTACAGTGCGCGCCCGCACGAAGGAGGTCGCCTCATGATCGACCACGTCTTCATGCACGTGAAGGACTACGACCGGAGCAAGAAGTTCTACGCGGTGGCGCTCAAGCCGCTCGGTTACGAGGTGATCATGGAGGACCGCAAGTCCGGCGGCCTGGGGGCGGGCGGCAAGCCGGATTTCTGGATCAACGAGGCGCAGAAGCCGGTGAACAAGACGCACTTCGCCTTCCTGGCGGCGACGCGCAAGCAGGTCGACGACTTCTACGAGGAGGCCATCTTCGCCGGCGGGGAGGACAACGGCGGCCCGGGATTGCGCAAGCACTACCACCAGAACTACTACGCCGCGTTCGTGCGGGACCCCGACGGGCACAACGTCGAGGTGGTGTGCCACAAGGCGGAGTGAGGATGACGGCGAAGATCATCGACGGAAAGGCGATCGCCGCGCGGGTGCGCGCCGAGGTCGCGGAGGGCGTCAAGGACGTCGTGGCGCGCGCCGGCATGCCGCCGGGCCTCGCCGCCGTCCGCGTCGGCGACGATCCTGCGTCGGTGATCTACGTGCGCAACAAGATCAAGGCGTGCAAGGAAGCCGGGCTGGAGTCGTTCGAGCACGCGCTGCCCGAGCGGACCACCCAGGAGGACCTCCTCGGATT
>DATFUN010000381.1:0-4090 GCA_035260805.1 Myxococcales bacterium
CAACGCCATCCAGAAGCACCATGGGGCGGAGACTCCGGCCAAGGGCGTGCAGCCGCTCCCCGCCGGCTCGCGCCCGTTCATGGAAGGCGCCGCCGCGGCACCCGGCGCGGCGATGAGGCCCACCCCCGTCGCCCCGGTCTCTCCGGTGCCGCCGTCGACGCCGACGCCGGTCTTCTCCAAGCGCGCCGAGCCTCCGCGGCCTCCGCCTCCGGTGATGCAGAGCGCAAACGCCCCGGAAGCGGCCGCCGCCGTGGCCGGCGGAAATGGTGCCCTCGCGGCGGAGGCGCTCGCCATCGGCGGCGAGGACCTGCCCGCCGACGCGCCGATGGAAGGGCTGGAACCGATCGCCGCGCATACCCAGGGCGAGGAGAGCGTGCAGGGCGCAGAGGACATTCCCGACCAGTGGGCGACCTCCGACGAGGTGGCGGGCCTCGAAATGGCAAACCCGCGTGAGGCGGTGGAAGCCGTGGACGTGCAGCCGATGACCGGACTTGCGCCGGGACTCGAGCCGCAAGCGGAGCAGGGCGCGCCCGATGCGGGTGGCGCCGAAGCGTTGCCGCTCGAGGATCCGGCCGCGCTGCAGGGATGGGCCGGGGGGCAGAGCGAAGACGTGCCGCTGGAGACCGAGGACCCTGCGGCGGCGCCGCCGCCCGCCGAGGGCGGCTGGAGCGTGACCGCCGAATTGCCGGTGGACGCGATCATGGGCACCGCGGACGCGCTGGAGACGTCGTCCGAGGGCGCCGCGCCGGCGACCGACGCGCCTGACGCCTGGAGCGACATCGCCGACCCGCTCGCCGGGCCGTCCGGCGACGCCGGGGAGGCGACGCAGGAGGCCGCGCTGGGTGCCGGAGCCGATCCCTCCCAGGAGCAGTGGAGCGAAGGCGGCACGCGCGAGGAAGGCACGCCCGAGGCCGCGTGGGCCGCGGCCGCGGCCGAAGTGGCGGCGGCCGCGGCGGACCTGGCCGCGCAGGAGTCGGCGACCGCCGCGGAGGGCGATTCGTTCCTGCAGCCGCCCGGAGATCCGGACGTGCCCGCGGAAGACGTCTCCATCGAGGCGGAGGGATGGTCGGAAGAGCCGGTCGCGGCCACCGACCAGGAGCAAGCCGGAGCAGGCGCGGGCGAAGCGGCCTACGTGATGGAGGAGGACGCCGGGTCGGGCGATGGGGAGCACGGAGCCACCCAGCCCCAGGGCTGGCTCTCGCGACGCGACGCCGATTCCGAAGAGCTTCCCGCCGAGCAGGGATCCGGCGAGGAGGGCACGGCGTCCGAGCAGGGCTACGCGGGGGACGAGCAAGGGTACGCGGAGGAAGCCGGGGCCGGATACGGCGAAGGCGGCGCGGCGGAGGAGCAGGCCGCGGACGAGTTTGCGCAGCAGGAGAGCGCGGACGGAGATGCGCCGGCCGACACCGAAGGGTGGATCGCCTCGCCGGAGGATCAGCAGCAGGCCGGCTGGTTCGGGGACGCGCTCTCGTCCACCATGCCCCTCTCTCCCGCGGACCTCGGCACGCTCGCCGCGATCGGGCTCGAGCCGTCCGACGCCGCCGCGGCGCAGCGGGTGCTGGCGTGCCTCGTGCGCGTGCTCAACCGGCGGCAGGCGATCGACCTCGACGAGCTGGCGGCCGAGATCCGCGAGAGCCGCGTCGCCGGCGAGGCCGCGGTGCAGGCGCAGGTCGAGGAGCAGCCCGCCGGCGAAGAGCTGGGCGGCGGCGAATCTGGCGAAGCGGCCGAGTAGGCCGCGCGCAAACGTCCGGCAGCCGTCAGGATCCCCGGGACCGTTTCGCGCGGGCCCCGACCTCTCCCACCCTGGTCGCCTTGCGCCATACCCAGGGGGGGCCCTTAGCGTCCGTTCCTCCCACCAGGAGGGCGTCCGCGTGACCGATTTCGCGCTGGCAGGAACCGTCCTCACCCGCGATCTGGTTTCTGCGAGCGGCAAGCTGGTCGCCTCGCGAGGTCAAATCGCCGACATCCGGCACTTGAAGGAAGTGGCGGCGCGCGCTCCCAAGGAGTCCAAGCAGCGCGCATTGCACGAGACGAAGATCTCCGAGGCGGTGCTGGAGTCGTTCGACGCCGCGCCCCTGCAGCACCTGGCCGGTCCGCCGGATGCGCGCGCGCAGATCGCCGACGCGCTCTGCGAAGTCCGCTTTCCCGATGCGGTGTGGCAAGAGCTGGATGTTCTGCGCGAGGAAGATCCGGTCCGGTTCCAGCACGGTGTCTGGACCTCGGTCGTTTCCGCCCGTCTGTTCCGCGCTGCGCTCGGCGAGGCGCCGGGGCTGTCGCGCCTGGTCGGCGGCGCGCTGGTGCACGACATCGGGATGCGGCTTTCGGCGCAGAGGCTCCGGTTCAAGCGCGACCACCTCACCCCGAACGAGGCGCTGACGCTGGAGGACCACCCGATCGTGGGAGCGCTCATCCTCGCCAGCTCGCTCGGCGACACGCCCGCGGTGCACTTCGCGCTGCTCCACCACACCCGCGCCGGATTCGGCTACCCGCGCGTCGCGGGGAAGCCGCCGCTGCGGGGACTCGACCTGGTCTCGGTGGCGAGCGCCTTCGCGGCGCTGGTCGGTCCCAGGCCGTTCCGCCAGCAGCCCTTCGATGCGCGCGGCGCAGCCGACCAGCTTTGCGACGAGGCGCGCGCGGGGTACTTCGACGCCCGCGCCGTCCGGCTGCTCATCCATTGCATGCGCGGGGCGAAGGGGGCGATGACCGACCTGAAGCTCCCGCGCACCGCCACCGGTTTCCGCCCCGCCCGCAACCACCACGGCGTTTCCCGCGACCAGGCCCAACCCGGCGCCTAAACAACTTCACCAAGGAGCACACGGAGAGCACGGAGATTTGGGGGGGTGGTTTCTGAAACCCACCCAGCTCCGTGGGCTCCGTGGTGCAATCGTTCAGGAACTACTCTGCGTCCCCGCGGCGCGGTTGATTGGCACCTGAGTGGGGTAAGATCGTTCTTGCGCGGCGCGCGTTGATGGAACGGGAGAAGACAGACGAGGAGCTGCTGGCCGAGTTCCAGCAGGGCGACGCGGGGGCCTTCGAGCGCCTGCTCCGCCGGCACCGGAGCCCCCTCTACACCTTCTTCGTGCGCATGCTGGGAGATCGCGCCAGAGCAGAGGACCTGGCGCAGGAGACGTTCCTGCGCATCGTCAAGGGGTCCGCCTCCTGGGAGCACCGCGCCCGCTTCCAGACCTGGCTGTACACCATCGCGCGGAACCTCTGCGTGGACGCGGCGCGGAGGGAGCGGTTCCGGCGCGCCGAGTCGCTCGATGCGCAGGACGGCGAGGAGGGCGGCCCGCTGGTCGACGCGGTCCCTTCCGGCGGCGCATCCCCCGACCGGGCGGCGGAGAGCGCGCGGATGCGGCCGCTGCTCGAGCGCGCCCTGCTCGCGCTTCCGGCCGAGCAGCGCGAAGTGTTCGTGCTGAGGGAGCAGGCCGGGCTCCCCTTCAAGGAGATCGCGGAGCTGGTGGCGGCGAACGAGAACACGGTGAAGAGCCGGATGCGCTACGCCCTGCTCGGGTTGCGCAAGGCGCTCGCGGAGGAAGGCGTCACGGCCGAGGACGCCGAGCCGGAGCCGGAGCCACCGCCGGGCGTGCGGCTGGGGAGAGCATGAACTGCGCCGAGTCCCAGGACCTGCTCCTCGACCTCGCCTACGGCGAGCTTCCACCGGCCCGCGCCGCGGAGGTCGAGGAGCACGTGCTCGGCTGCGCCTCGTGCCGCGCCGAGAAGGAGCAGCTCGACGACGCGCGGGCGTCCGCGGCGCCGCTCCGGGACCTGGAGGAGCCGCCGGCTGGATTCGACGAGCCTATCCTGCGCGCTGCCCGGGCCGAGGCGAGCATGCAGGCCGACGGCACGCCGGGGCCGGTGGTGGAGGTCTCGGCCAGCGTCAAGCCGCTGGGCCTCCCGGCGGCGCGCCTCGACCCGCACGCGCGGATGCGCGGCGGCAAGGACCGGCCGCGGCCGCGCTGGTGGCGGCGCGCGGCCGTGCTCGGATCCGTCGCAGCGGCGGCGGGGCTGGCGGTCGTGGTGACCAGCTCGCTCACCAATCGCGCCTCCCGGCCGGGAGTGCAGGAGGAGGTCGCGCCGATCCAGGTGC
>DATFUN010000382.1:0-2074 GCA_035260805.1 Myxococcales bacterium
CGCCGACGCGATGCGGGGCGCCATCCAGCCCCTCGAGCCGCACCGCGTGGCGCTCCACGATCGAGCGCAGACGCTCGGTGATGGTGCCGGCGTCGCCGGTGTGGATCGGCGAGGTCAGCACGATCGCGAACTCCTCGCCGCCCCAGCGGGCCACGGTGTCGAACGGTCGCACCGCGCCCTTGAGCACCTGCGCGACCTCGACCAGCACTCGATTCCCGGCCTCGTATCCGTACGCCGAGTTGAAGGCCTTGAAGTCGTCGATGTCCGCGATCAGCAGCGCCATCGAGGCGCGCTCCCGCTGGGCACGGGCCATCTCGTTGGTGACCTCGAGATTGAAATAGCTGCGGTTGTAGACCGCGGTGAGCGGGTCCACGAACACCATGGTCTCGATCCGCGCCGCCCGGGCCAGCAGGCCCGCCACCGAGTCGGCGAGCAGCACCACCAGCGCCAGCTCGGCCGGCCGGAACGGGTCGCGCTCGCGGCTCATCACCTCGAGATGCCCCAGCACCTGGCCCTCCGCGGCGCGGACCGAGCAGAAGGCCGCGGAGCGCAGCCGCCGCGCCTTGGCGGCGGCTGCCAGCGATGGGGCGAAGCTCACATCCGGGCAGTAGAAGAGCGTGTCGGGATGCTCCCGCGCGGCGCGCATCAGGCCGTCGTCGAGCGGGGCCGCGGACTCGTCGGCGCTCTCGACCCGTGCCGCCGGGATAAAGCGCACCTCGGCGGCACCGAGGAACTCGCGCCCGGCCCGGTCGAGCTGCTCGAACAGGCCCGGCCGCGCCTCGCCGAGCGGCGCGAACACCAGCGCGTCGTCGAGCGAGAGCAGGGTGCGCACCCGGTCGAGACGCGCCTCCGCCTGGGTCGGGAGCAGGGCCCGCAGGTGGGCCTGGACCCCCTCGATCCGGGGCGGCACCGGGAGCTGGACGGTGATGATGTCGAACGACTGGCGGCTCTCGTAGCGCAGCGACGGAGCCTCACCGTTGAGCCCGCGGATGCGGCGCAGCGTGCCCTGACGCTCCAGCTCGCGGAGGGCGAGCAGGGCGACACGCTCGATCTGGGCGGTGATGCCGGAGTGGAGCGCCCGCTGGACTTCGAGACGGCTGGCGGGCGGAAGCGAATCGAGCGGGAGGAGCGTTTCGAGCAGCTCCCGGAAATCGATGGATTTCCGCTTCACGGGGCTTCCCTGCCTCCCTGCCGGGTGGCCCTGAGACATGGAACCCTCGGGTGGCGATGCGAGCGCGGGATGTCGGTGCGGTGAACCCTGAGGTTTTTCAGCAATTCAGTCTAGCACAGGGTTCCCGCGGGTCCGCGCGATCCCGCCGCGAGCCGGGACCTACCGCAGCCGCTGCAGGCGGGTGACGCTGGTGCCGAGCTCGGTCTTGAAGCGCAGGAAGTAGAGCCCCGGATCCAGGGCGCGGCCGCCGTCGCCGAGGCCGTCCCATGCGAGCCGGGTGATGCCGCGCGCCAGCGTGCCGTCGTGGAGCAGCCGCACGCTGCGGCCGGCAGCGTCGAAGATCCGCGCCTCGGCGCGCACCGGCGCGCCGTAGCCCGGCACCGACAGCTCCACCTGCGCCGGCCGGTTCCCGGGGTTCGGGAACACGCGCGCGAGCAGGCGCACCGCGGGATTCGGAGAGGCCAGCACCGGATAGGGGCCGAACACGACGCGCGAGCCGTCGGGCATCTCCAGCAGGAAGCGGTAGTAGTAGGTCTGACCCGCCACCGCGGTGCGGTCGTCGACGAAGCACGAGCCGATGCACAGCACGTCGCTCTGGTACATCGGGATCCCGAGATCGTCCGCGGTTCCGGCGCGGGTCACGCCGTAGCGGCAGTTCTGCCAGCTGCCCTCGAGCTCCACGCGCGTGATGCCCTGCGGATAGGTGACGCGCACGCTCGGATCGGCGAGGGCGAGACGGCTCACCAGCGCGAGCGCGGCGATCGACAGCGCGACAGGTCTCATGGCGATTCCTCCGGCGCGGATTCTGAGCCGATTCGGTTCGGCTGTCCACGCCTTCCGGCTTGACACATCGTCGCCCCGGTCCGTACGTTCCGAAGGTTCATCTTCACCGCCATCCACGCG
>DATFUN010000383.1:0-2063 GCA_035260805.1 Myxococcales bacterium
GGTCGCGGAGGTGGGCCACCGCCTCGCCCGCCGCTGAAAGCAGGCTGGCTTCCGAAGGGGTCCCGGCCGCGAGACCGTAGCCGGGGTACTCGACGGCGAGGACCCCGAAGCCCGCTGCTCTCAAACCGGGGATGACGCGTCCGAGATCGGCGAGCTGCTCGCCGTTCCCGTGGAAATGCACGATCACCCGAGCGCCGGGACCGGGAGGCGACCAGAGTGCCACGGTGGACGGTAGACGCAGCAGCTCGCCCAGCTCGGCCGGCGGCGTGCGCGCCGGCTGGGGCGCCGGGTAGATGAGCGCCCGTTGCCCGGCGAAGAGCGCGGCGATGCCGAGGATGATCACGGCCGCGGCGATCGCCAGCGCCATCCTCATCGCACGTGGAGGCGCACGAACTTGCGCTTGCCCACCTTGATCAGGTGCGAACCGGGCGGCAGCCCCGCGTTCGGATCGCTGACCCGCTCGCCTTCCACCGTGACTCCGCCCTGGGCGATCAGCCGCCGGGCCTCGGACCCGGAAGCCGCCAGTCCGAGCTTGGACAGCGCCTTCACGATCGGGAGCCGCTCCGCGCCGGCATCGCGCGGGAGCTCGCGCTCCTCGATGTCGTCCGGCAGCTCGCGGCGCGAGTGCACCTGCTCGAAGGAATCCTCGGCGGCGCGCGCGGCCTGCGCGCCGTGGTACCGCTCGACGATCTCGCGCGCCAGCGCCATCTTCGCGGCCTTCGGGTGACCGCGGCGCAGCTCGGCGATCTCCGCGCTGGTGCGCCGGCTGAGCAGCTCGTAGTAGCGCCACATCAGCCCGTCGGAGATGCTCATCAGCTTCCCGTACTGATCTGCCGCGGGCTCGTCGATGCCCACGTAGTTGCCCAACGACTTGGACATCTTGTCGCCGACGATCTTCCCGTTCTCCTCGCGCGCGTCGGTGCCCTCGAGGAGCGGGCCGGTCAGGCAGACCTGGGACTCCTGCCCGTACTCTTTCTGCAGCGTGCGCCCCACCAGCAGGTTGAACAGCTGGTCGGAAGAGCCCAGCTCCACGTCCGCCTTCAGCGCCACCGAGTCATAGCCCTGCGCGAGCGGATAGAGCAGCTCGTGCAGCGCGATGGGCCGCTCCTCCGCGTACCGCTTCTTGAAGTCGTCGCGCTCCAGCATCCGCGCCAGCGTGTACCTCGCCGCCAGCTTGATCATGCCCGGCGAGCCGAGCGGCAGCAGCCACTCGCTGTTGAACCGGACCTCGGTGCGGTCCTTGTCGAGCACCTTGAACACCTGCCGCTTGTACGTCTCCGCGTTGGCCGCGATCTGCTCGTTGCTCAGCGGGGGGCGCGTGGTGTTGCGTCCGGTCGGGTCTCCGATCGTCGCGGTGAAGTCGCCGATCAGGAAGATGACGGTGTGCCCGAAGTCCTGGAACCCGCGCATCCGCTCGAGCGGCACGGTGTGCCCGAGGTGCAGGTCGGGCGCGGTCGGGTCGAATCCCATCTTCACGCGAAGCGGGATTCCGCGGTCCACGGAGGTGGTCAGCTTGCGGAGCAGGTCCTCACGCGTGTGCACGTCGACCGCGCCGCGGGTCAACTCCGCGAGCTGCTCGGCAGGCGTCGCGCGCCGGAGGAGCTCCTTGCTCATTCGGGCAGCATCTCCCGGATGCGCTGGATGCCGCGCGCGCGCCCCGTCTGGTCGTCGATCTCCACCATCGCGCCCTGCAAGACCGTCTCGCCCGGCGCGACCTCGAATGGGCTATGGCGCGCCGTGAGGAACCGCTCGATGGCGGATTCCTTGCGCAGGCCGATGACGCTGTCCCACGGACCGCACATCCCCACGTCGGTCTGGTACGCGGTCCCGGCGCGCAGCACGCGCTCGTCGGCGGTCTGCACGTGCGTGTGCGTCCCCAGCACCGCGGACACGCGGCCGTCGAGGAAGTGGCCCATCGCGTTCTTCTCGCTGGTCGCCTCGCAGTGCATGTCGACCAGGATGCACGGGGTCTGTTGGCGCAGCTCCGCGACCAGCCGCTCCGCTGCGCGGAAGGGGCAGTCGAGGGGCTTCATGAAGACCCGGCCCTCCAGGTTCACCACCCC
>DATFUN010000384.1:0-7964 GCA_035260805.1 Myxococcales bacterium
CGGCCCGATCATCGAGCGCCACCGCATCGTCACCAGCTTTCTCGATCGCCTGCCGCGGCGGAGCTATCGCTACTACCTGCCGCTCTATCCCGCGGCCATCGAAAGCCTCGATCTGCGCGGCTACCCGCTGGTCATCTCCACCAGCCATGCGGTCGCGAAAGGCTGCCGGCCCGAGCCGGGCGCGACGCACGTCTCCTACATCCACACACCGATGCGGTACGTGTGGGATCAATTCGACGCCTACTTCGGCCCGGGCCGCGCCGGCCCGTTCACCCGCGCCGCCGCCCACCTCGTCGCGCCCTGGCTGCGCCGCTGGGACGTTCGCTCCACCGCCCGCGCGCATGGGCTCATTGCCAACAGTTGCTTCGTCTCCGACCGCATGCGGCGCGTGTGGGGTCGGGCGGCGGACGCGGTCGTGTACCCGCCGGTCGAAACCTCGCGCTTCCGTCCCTCCAGCGATCTCCTCGCGGCGGCCCGGGGACCCGAAGGCTACGCGCTGATGGTCTCCGCGCTCGTGCCCTACAAGCGCATCGAGCTCGCGGTCCAGGCGTTCACCAGGCTGGGCCGCAAGCTGGTCGTCGCCGGGGACGGACCGGAGCTCGACCGACTCATTGCCCAGGCCGGCCCGACGGTGCGTTTCCTCGGCGGCGTTCCGCACGAGGGACTTCCTCGGCTGTACGCGGGCGCCTCTTTCTTCGTGCTCCCCGGGGAAGAGGATTTCGGCATCGCGCCCGTCGAATCACAGTCCGCCGGCCGGCCGGTGCTCGCGCTGGGCCGCGGCGGCGCGTTGGAGACGGTCGTCCCCGGCCGCACCGGCCTCTTCTTCGAGGAGCCGACGGTCGAGTCGCTCCTCGCCGGAATCGAGGCGATGGACCGCTTCTCGCCCGACGCGGATCCCGATTTGATCCATGCGCACGCGGAGCGATTCGCCGCGCCGCGCTTCGGCGAGGAGCTGCGAGAAGCCTTGCAGCGCTTGACTTGACACGCGCTTGCGGGTGCGCACGTTCCGCCCTCATGTCCACGGTGAAGAAGAACGTTCGCGTGCAGCTCGTCGACGACCCGGTCGTTCGCGCTCCGGGGTCGAGCCCCGCGCCGGAGCCGGCGGCCAGCGACGTCGAGCTGCTGGATGCGTACTCGAAGGCGGTCGTGCACGTGGTGGAGCGCGTCGGTCCCGCGGTGGTGGGGGTTTCGGTGCGCGCCGGCCGCGGGCGTGCAGGCGGCGGCTCGGGCGTCCTGTTCACGCCGGACGGCTACATGCTGACCAACGCGCACGTGGTGGCCAGCGCCCGCGAGATGCGCGTCACCCTCACCGACGGGTCGGAGCACACCGCCACGCTGGTGGGCAGCGATCCCGCGACCGATCTCGCGGTCATCCGCATCGAGGGCACGCACCTGCCGCACGCCGAGCTGGGCAGCTCCGCCTCGCTGCGCGTCGGGCAGCTGGTGGTGGCGATCGGAAATCCGCTCGGGTTCAGCAACACCGTCTCGGCGGGCGTGATCAGTGCGCTGGCGCGCAGCATGCGCGCGCAGGACGGCCGGCTGATCGACCCCATCCTGCAGACCGACGTCGCGCTGAACCCCGGCAATTCCGGCGGCCCCCTGGTGGACAGCCGCGCGCGCGTGGTCGGCATCAACACCATGATCATCCTCGGCGCGCAGGGGCTCTCCTTCGCCGTGCCGGTGGACACGGCCCGCTGGGTGATCGGTCAGCTGATGACCGTCGGCCGGGTGAGGAGAGGTTATCTCGGCCTCGCCGGCCAGGTGCGCCCGCTGCCGAAGCGGCTGGCGCGCAGGCTGGAGCTCGCGGTGGAGACCGGCGTCCAGGTGATGCAGGTCGAGGCGGGAAAACCGGCCTCGCGAGGCGGGCTGCTCTCGGGCGACGTGATCGTCGCCATGGACGGCAAGCCGGTGCGCAACGTGGACGAGGTCCACCGTTTGCTGGACGCAGCGTCGATCGGCCGCAAGCTGCCCGTCCGCGCCGTCCGGGGAAACGAAGTGGTCGACCTGGAAGTGACGCCCGCCGAGGGGTAGTCCCGCGCCTGGCGCGCCGCGGGAGGCCCCTGGCCCGGCGAGTGGCCGGTAGCTTGCGCGGGCGGTCCTTTCCCGGTACTTCCGCGCCCGATGTTCAAGCGCCATCACCAGGTCTTCACCGCGCTCCGGGTCCTCCTGGACGTTGCGATGGTCGCCGCCGCGTTCGCCGGCGCCTACGCCATCCGGTTCGGATCGCCGCGCACGTTTCCCTACCCGGAGCTGCCCCCGCTCCGCGAGACGCTCACGGTGGGCGCGCTGGCCTTGGCGCTGTGGCCGCTCGTGCTGCGCAGCGTGGGTCTCTACCGCCCGCAGCGGCAGAGATCGGCGTTGGACGAGGTGTTCGGGGTCTTCAAGGCCACCGTCCTCGCCGGGCTGCTCCTGGTCGCGATCACCTACTTCGCCCGCGAGGACCGCTACTCGCGCGGCGCGCTGCTCATCTTCACCGCCCTGGCCTTCGTGGGCGTCGGCGCGATGCGCTTCCTCTTCAAGGAAGTGCTCCAGGTGTTGCGCCGCCGTGGTTACAACCTGCGCTATTTGCTGGTCCTCGGCGCGGGACGGCTCGCCCGGCAGGTGCTGGAGCAGATCGAGGCGCACCGGGAGCTCGGGTTCCGCCCGGTGGGCTGCCTCTCGCTGACGCGCGCGCGCGTCGGCCAGAAGCTGGACGGCACCGAGGTGATCGGCACGCTCCGGGACCTGCGGGCGATCCTGGCGCGCCAGCAGGTGGACCAAGTCCTGGTTGCGCTGCCTTCGCGCTCGTTCCACCGGCTTCCGCGCATCATGGAAATCTGCGCGGACACGACCGTGGACGTGAAGCTGGTGCCCGACGTCTACCAGTACGCGACGCTGTTCGGTGGCCTGGAGGAATTCGGCGGCCTGCCCATCGTCAATCTGCAGTCGGTCGGCGTGCTCGGCATCAACGCGCTCGCCAAGCGGGCGTTCGACGTCATCCTCTCCGCGTTCTTCCTCGCGCTGCTCTCGCCGCTGATGCTCCTCGCCGCGGCGGTGGTGAAGCTCACCTCGCCGGGGCCGGTCCTGTACCGGCAGGAGCGCGTCGGGCTGGACGGAAAGCCCTTCTGGATGCTCAAGTTCCGGACGATGCGCGTCGGGGCGGAACCGGACGGTCCCCGCTTCGCCGAGCCGCTGGACCCCCGGGTGACGTCGCTGGGCTCGCTGCTGCGGCGCACCAGCATCGACGAGCTGCCGCAGCTCCTCAACGTGCTGGCGGGCGACATGAGCCTGGTGGGACCCCGGCCCGAACGGCCGGTGTTCATCGACAAGTTCCGCCGCCACATCCCGCGCTACCAGCTGCGGCACATGGTGAAGGCGGGGATGACGGGGTGGGCGCAGATCCACGGGCTGCGCGGCCAGACCAGCATCGAGAAGCGGGTCGAGTACGACCTCTACTACATCGAGCACTGGTCCCTGCTCCTCGACCTGCGCATCCTGGCGCGGACGCTGGCGGGCGGGTTCCTTTCCCGGAACGCCTACTGATGGTGAAGGCGGGCGTCACGCGCATGCTCGAGTCGCGCCTGCTGCGCGGGCTGCGGGTGGGCGCCATCCTGAACCCGACCAGCGTCGATCCCGAGCTGCGCCACCTGGCCGACCTGCTGCACCAGGCGCCGGGGGTGACCCTGGCCGCGCTGTTCGGACCGGAGCACGGCGTCCGCGGAGACGTGCAGTACCTGGAGGAGATCGGCGCCTCGGTCGACCCGCGCACCGGCGTCCCCGAGCATTCGCTCTACGGGAAGGACTTCGCCTCGCTCACCCCCAAGGACGAGCACCTGCGCGGCCTCGACGCGCTCGTCTTCGACGTGCAGGACGTCGGCAGTCGCTACTACACGTACCTCGCCACCATGGGCCTCGCGATGCAGGCGGCCGCCCGGAACAAGCTGCGGTTCGTGGTGCTCGATCGCCCGAACCCCATCGGCGGCGCAGCCGTCGAGGGTGGCGTGGTGCATCGCGGGTTCGAGTCGTTCGTGGGGCTGTGGCCCATCGCCGCCCGGCACGGGCTCACCGCCGGCGAGTGCGCACGGCTGCTCAACGCTTCCGCGGAGCAGGGTGGGTACGGCATCGGATGCGATCTCCAGGTCGTGGAGATGGAGGGCTGGCGCCGCGACCTGCTGCACGGCGAGACGGGTCTTCCCTGGGTGATGCCCTCGCCCAACATGCCCACCGTGGAAACCGCGCTCGTCTATCCCGGCATGTGCCTGCTCGAGGGGACCAACCTCTCCGAGGGCCGGGGGACGACCCGGCCCTTCGAGCTGTGGGGCGCTCCGTGGCTCGACGCAGCGCGCCTGGCTTCGGCGCTCGCGGCGGAGGGCCTGCCCGGCGTGCGCTTCCGCCCCTGCGTCTTCACCCCTACCTGGGACAAGCACCGGGGGACGCGCTGCCAGGGCGTGCAGATCCACCTCACCGACCCGGGGGCGCTGCAGCCGGTCCGCCTCGGCGCCGCGTGCATCGTGCACGCCCGGGCGCAGGACCCCGCGCGCTTCGGCTGGCGCACCGAGAAGTACGAATTCGTCGAGCACCTTCCCGCCATCGACCTGCTCACCGGGAGCGGCGCCTTCCGCGCCGGGGTGGAGGCGGGCCGCTCCATCGCCCAGCTGTGCGCGCCCTGGGATCGGGAGCGTGACGAGTACGTGAAGCGCCGCGCGCGCTTCCTCTTGTACTGAGTCGAGGTAGTCTCCGCCCATGGAGATCGCACTGTTCGGCGGCAGCTTCGATCCGCCGCACGTCGGCCACCTGCTGGCGGCGGCCTACGTGCTGGCCACCGAGCCGGTCGGCGAGCTCTGGCTCGTGCCCGTCTTCGGGCACCCCCTCGGGAAGACGCTGCAGGCCTCGTTCGACCAGCGCGCGAAGTTGGCGGAGCTGGCCATCGCGGATCTGGGAATCTCGCGGGCGCGCGTGTCTCGCGTCGAGGCGGAGCTCGGCGGGGAAGGGCGCACGGTGGACCTCCTCGAGCACCTGCATCGCAAGTACCCGGACCACAGATGGGCGCTGGTGCTGGGCTCGGACCTCGCGGCGGAAAGGCCGCAGTGGAAGCGGTTCGATCGCATCGAGCAGCTCGCGCGCATCATTCCCTTGGAGCGCGCCGGGTTCCCGGTGCCCGGAGGGGCGGGCCCGGTGGCTCCCGAAGTCTCTTCCACCCAGGTGCGCAAGCTGCTCGGTTCCGGGGGCGATGCATCCCACTTCGTGCCCCGATCGGTGCTGCGCGCCATCCAGGAGGCGGGGACCTACCGCATGACCGCGCCCGCATGAACGGGTATGGTCGCGGGGTGCGAGCGATCGTGGCCGTCCTCCTCCTCGGCAGCGCAGCGCCTGCTTTGGCCCAGACGGCCGGTCGCGAGAAGGCGTCGCCGCTCGATACGCAGGGCGTTCCCATCGAGGTGCCGGACCCCACGCCGACGGGGTTGCTCATCGCCTGGAAGCCGGCGCTGCTCTCGGTGCGCGTCGATTCGGGGAGCGGTGTGGGGTTCGGATCCGACTCGTTGCAGCCGCTGCGCGGGCTGGCGCGCTACACGATGCGGCTGATCGCGGACAAGCCGTTCTTCGGACGCTTCGAGCTGGAAGGCGGACGATTCGAGACCCAGAACCAAGGGCTGGGATCGACCGGTGTCGACTGGACCGCCCGCGTCCTGGCGGGGGCGGCGACGCGCATCACCTCCGGCGTCATCCTCATCGCCAGCGCGGGTCTCGTCACCCGGTACGAGGTGGGCCGCTCCCGCGGCGGTGCGCCGACCATCGGCACGTTCGGGATCGATTCGAACATCGAGCTGGAGATGCGCCTCTTTCCCACCATCACCCTCTCGGGGTACCTGGAGGGCGCGATCACGCCGTGGCCGTACCTGGCGCAGAGCAACCTGGGCGATCTCTCCGATGCCGACCAGGTCCGCGTGCGGCTGCAACTCTCCATCGACGTGAGCCGCTCGGCCACCATGGAGTTCGGCTACGACCTGACCCGCTGGCACGCGACGTTCACCAACTCGACCATCCTGGGCACCGTCGACCGCGCGCTCCTGGTCGAAACCCGCGAGCACGCGGCGACCTTCGGGCTGCGCTACAAGATGTAAAGGACGCCTGGCGTTGCGCGGCATGGTGTCGCGGCGTTACCGTCTGTCCAATGGGCTTCCCCGCCGACCGCCCCCGACGCCTGCGCCGTACCGCGGCGCTCCGATCCATGGTCCGCGAGACGCGCATCCTGCCGTCGGACTTGATCCTTCCGCTGTTCGCGGTGGCCGGGCGGGGAGTGCGCAAGCCGATCGGATCCATGCCGGGCGTGGCGCAGCTCTCGGTGGACCTGATCGTGGAGGAGACCAAGGCAGCGCGGGCCGCGGGTGTCCGGAGCGTGATCCTCTTCGGCATCCCCGACCACAAGGACGCACAAGGGACCGGCGCCTGGGATCCCAACGGGCCGGTCTGCACCGCGTTCCGGGCCATCAAGGATGCGGCCCCCGACGTGGTGGCCATCGCCGACGTCTGCCTGTGCGAGTACACCGACCACGGCCACTGCGGTCCGCTGGCGCGGGACACGCGCGGGCAGGTGGCGGTGGCCAACGACCAGACGCTGCCCTTGCTGGCGCGGGCCGCGGTCGCGTACGCGCAGTCGGGCGCGGACATCGTCGCCCCGAGCGACATGATGGACGGGCGCGTGGCCGCCATCCGCAAGGGCCTCGACGAGCACGGGCTGACGGAGACGGCGATCCTGAGCTACGCAGTGAAGTACGCGAGCGCGTTCTACGGCCCTTTCCGCGAGGCCGCGGAGAGCGCGCCCAAGGAAGGCGACCGGCGCGGCTACCAGATGGACCCTGCCAACGTGCGCGAGGCCCGGCGCGAAGCGTTGCTCGACCTGCAGGAAGGCGCGGACATGCTGATGGTGAAGCCCGCGCTGCCCTACCTGGACGTGATCGCCGAAGTAAGGCGGCTCTCCGATGTTCCGCTCGCCGCGTACAACGTGAGCGGGGAGTACGCGATGCTCAAGGCCGCCGCGCAGAATGGCTGGATCGACGAGCGGCGCGCGCTCCTGGAAATCCTGACCGGCATCAAGCGCGCGGGGGCGGACCTGATCCTCACCTACAGCGCGGTCGACGCGGCGCGGTCGCTGTCGGATCTCGCTTGATCGTCCCGCCCCGAGAGCCCAAAGTGCTGCGCTGGAAGATCGTCGAGACGAGCTCCGTCACCGACGACAGCCTCGAGGCCATCGTGAACGAGTGGACGGCCCAGGGGTGGAGCTTCGAGGGGATGCAGTTCGCGATGCGGGAGTCGTCGAAGCGGCCGGCGATGGCATTCGTTCTCTTCACGCGGGGAGAAGCCGGACGGGGGGGAGACGGTGGAGAAGGCTGAGCCCCCGAGTTATCCGCCCGCCGATGTTCGCCGCCGTGCGGTGGCGCGGGCGCTGGACCTCTGCCTGGGGGTCGCCCCGCTGCTGCTCATGAGCGAGCACACCCGCGCCGGGGGGCTGCTTTCCCTGGCCCTGATCCTCTGCGCGGACGCGCTGTTCGGGACCGGGCGGTCGCTCGGCAAGCGCGCCGCCGGGTTGCGGGTCGTCCAGCTCGCGACCCGGCGCCCCGCCGGCATCGCCGCGTGCCTGCGCCGCAACGCCGTCTTCGCGGTGGCGTTCGTGCCCGCCGTGCTGGGCGTGCCGCACCCCGCGGCCCTCACCCTCGCCGTCCTCGCGGTGCTGCTCGCCCTCGAGACCGGCGTTGCGCTCCAGCCGCTGACCCGGGATTTCGGCGCGCGGCGGATCGGCGACCTGCTCGCCGGGACCCAGGTGATCGACGCCTCGGTCGCGCTCGGTCTCAAGGAGCCCGTCCCGCAGAACGCAGCGCGCACGGCCGCCGGGCTCGCCGCCTCGCGCGCCGCGCGCGCCCGGCTCGAGAAGGAGCCCCGTCCGGCCCAGACCGGGCTCCGCGCGAACGCAGGGCCATCCGAGGAAG
>DATFUN010000385.1:0-7399 GCA_035260805.1 Myxococcales bacterium
GTTCTTCAGCCCGTTCGCGAACGCGCCGGTGCCTCCCGTCTTGTTCCCGCCGAAGAGCAGGAAGCTCTGCGAATCGATCGCTACGAGCGTAGCGCCCGTCCTGAACCCGATCTCACCGGTCGCGGTGTTGAAATTCCCGTCCGCGCAGGAAATGGTCTTGTTGGCGACCGCGACCGTGCCTCCGAACGGATACCCGGCGTAGAGCATGCATCCGTTCTGGTCGTTGCTATTCACGCCCGTCCCTCCGGACGCGATTCCCTGGCCGCCGACCATGATCAGGCCGGCGAAATTGTCGAACGTCGCCGTCGTCGTGCTGTTCGAGATGGGCACTGTCGCGGGAGCGCTTGCCATGCCGGCGTTCACGAATGGGAGCGTCCCCACGTCGAACCAGCCGGTTGCGGTCACCACCGACGGACTGGTGCTGGTCTGCATCGAGCTCTGCGTGCCGTAAGCGACCACGCGGTTGGTCGGGTTGTTCGCCGCGTTGATTCCGCCGGCCATCGAAAACTCGAGGTTGAATTGCGTGGTGCAGGGAAAGGTCGCGCAGCTCGTGCTTCCGCCGGATCCGAAGCCCCCTCCGGCTTTCGCGCCGCCGGTGGGCACGGCATTCGCTCCAGCCGGCGGAACCACGTGCGTCCAGCCCTGGAAGGGGTTGAACCTCCAGAAGGTGCCCACCGTGTCCGCGGCAACTCCGGCAAGGTCGGTTCCACCGTAGAGGATCACTCCGTTGACCGACGTGAGGGTCGCCCCGACCCTCGCTCCCGGGCCCCCCTTGGGAGCCTCGGAAGTCGCAATCTGCGAGAGCTCCTGCCAACCGGCCGTCGTTCCCGGAGTCGTGCTGGTCGGGTCCTGGAGCGCGGCCGGCACCGTCGTCCCGGCTGCGTGGTAGTCGAGGTAGGCGATCGAGCTGTACGAAGCGGAAGACTGGATGCCCCCATCGGGCAGGAGTGTGTCCGCCACGGCGAGCTCCGTCGCTCTGCCCCCGGGGCCGGGGCCGCTCGAGATCCAGCTCGCGGGCGCGTACAGCGCATCGCTGGTGGCGGTCACGTCGTACGCGGTGTTCGGGTTCGTGTTGCCGGCCACGTCCTTGCCCGCGAAGCTCAGCTCGACCTGCTCGGGGTACCCGGTCACCGGGATCGAATGGCCGCTGTCGTCCTGCACGCGCAGGCTGACCTGCGCGGTGGCTTGCGGCAGCTGGAAGGCCAGCACCGAGCCGTCAGCCGCGACCGGCGAGTCGGCGAGATCGCGACCGGCCTGGCTCGCGATCAGCCGCACGCCGACGAAGTCGGGCGTGGAGGTGACCGCGGCGAGGTCGGCGGTGATCGTCGTCCGCGTGCTGCCGTCGGCGCTGGGGCGCTTCGACAGCAGGAACTTGCTCGCGTCGGCAGCCAGCGTCCTCGGCAACGGCGCGCCGCTCACGCACTTGTTGGTGCCCGCAGCGGACGCGGTGCCCAGGTCACAGTGGTAGTCCCCGGGGCATTCCGCGGAGCTGGTGCAAGCAAACGTGGAAGGATCCGGTCCCTTGCAGGCGGCGATCGTCGCCAGCGCGGCGGCGAGCGAAGCGAGCTGGACGGTGCGGAGCAGGCGGTGGTCGTTGGCAAAGCTCATCTGTTGCGGCCCCCGAGTGAAAACGTTGGGTGATTCGCCGGAAGTGGCGGAAGCGGGTCGCGTCACTAGAACCTGCCCTGCACGGCGACGCCGTCGCCCGTCGGCAGGAAGTAGAGCAGGCCGGCGCCGATCGCCGCGGCGGCGCCGGCGCCGAGCATGACCGCGCCCAGCATCCGGCTCGACTTCGCAGTCGAGGAGAGATCGTCGATGGTGGCCTGCGGATGCGGCCGGGCCGCCAGCTCCTCGTCGTACTTGGACGCCTTGGAGGTGAAGACGAGCCCGCTGCCGATCAAGAGAGCGGCAGCGCCGGCGGAGACGTAGGCGTAAGTGCGGCGCCTCCCCGACGACGGCTGTACCGTCGTGGTCGCCATCGCCTGCGCCGGTAGAGGGGTCCGCGAGGAGGCCGGCACCGCTTGCGGAACGGGCGCCGGTCCGGAGGCCGGCGGCTTGAGCGACTCGGCCACCGCGGTGCTCGAAGGCGCCGGCGGGGCGGGCTCCGTCAGCGCGGCGCTCGGCTGCGCAGCAGTGCCGCTCGGCGGCGGCGCAAGATTCGGCGCTCCGCCCGTGACCGGAGGAGTCTGCGCGATCCCCTTCGGCGGGCCGTCCTTCGCGCGCCTCTCCTTCGCCTGCAGCTCCTCGATCTCGCGGATCGCCTTCTCGATCGCGGCGCGATTGCTGGCGGTCGCGTCCTTCGACTCGCGCAGGTAGCTCTTGTAGAACTGCTTCGCCTTCTCGTATTGGCCGGCCTGCCGGTAGCTCTGCGCGATGTTGTAGAGCAGCGGGGCCAGCGGCCGGATGCGGTACACGAGGATGTACTCCTCGGCCGCCTTCTCGTACTCGCCCAGGTCGTAGTGCACCTTCGCCCGCGCCGCGTGCGCCTTGGCCTCCTCGAGCGAGGAGTCCTGCGCTCGCAGCGGTCCCGCCGCGAGCGCGATCAGCGCCGCCACGATCGTGAATCGGTGCATTGACCCTCCCTGCAAGCCGAGCCGGAGCGCTGAAGATCTCCACGGCACGCTCGAACGGAGGGCATCGTACGACGGCAGCGCGCGGCCTCCGAAAATTCGGAAACCAGGCTGCCGGTGTGCGACCTGCGCTTACAGGGGACCCGATCAGAAATCGATCTTGATGGTCTCTTCGTCGCCCTGCTTCTGCGGCTTGTCCTTCTTCGCCTTGCGCGGCGCTTGCGCCGGAGTCGCCGCCAGCACCTTGGGCTCGGGGATCAGCTTCGCCTGGACGGTCTGCGAGGCATCGGCGAAGACGTCGCTCGCATAGGGATTCGGCAGGTAGCCGGCCTTGCGGAGCTCGAGGTGGACCTTGGTGTTCCTGGGCACGTCGAAGTTGAAGGGAGTGACCCCCTGCTTCTTCCCGCCCGTCCAGATCGCCTCGACGTCGGCGCCGCCCGGATCCGACCAGACGAAGAGGGTGACGCTCTGCGCGAGCTCGGCCGGCCTCCTGGCCTCCGCTTCCCGAGCTGCGGCGGCCTGCTTCTCCGCATCCTGCCGCGCGCGCTCCGCTTCGTGCCGCATCGTCTCCGCCAGCTGAGCGGCCTGCTTGCGCGAGTCGAGGACCAGGTAGCCGATGCCGGCGAGCGCGAAGACGAGGACCACCACTGCGCCGGCGATCAGCGGGACGTGACGCCGCTCGGGCGCGCGCTCGATCATCGCGCCGGGCGGCGAGGTGGGCCGGGCCGGCGTGGCGTACTGCATGCGCGCGAGATCCGGCGCGGGCGTGGGCGGCGCGGGCTTGCGCGTGAGCGGGCGCGGCGGGGGAGTCGGCTGCGGCAGCCCCGGGTTCGAGCGGGCCATCGCCATCTCGTCGGCGGTGGCGATCGGCAGCTCGTGCCCGATGCCCAGGTGGTCCATGCAGGCCGCGAGCGCCTGCCGGAGCTGCTCCATGCTCTGGTACCTGTCTTCCTGCTTCTTCGCCAGGCACTTGAGGATGATCGCGGCCCATTCCGGCGGGCACAGAGGGTTCAGCGCGACCGGGTCGGGCGGCGGGAGCTGCAGGTGCCCGATCAGCACCTCGCCGAAGCTCTGCCCCGGGAAGGGCAGCCTGCCGGTCGCGAGCTGGAAGAGGATCACGCCGAGCGAGTAGACGTCGCTGCGCGCGTCGATCTGGGTGGTCAGCCCGCCGGCCTGCTCCGGCGACATGTACGCCGGCGTGCCCATCACCATGCCGGTCTGTGTCTTGCCGGTCGACTGTCCCGACCCGGGGTCGGTGAGCTTGGCGATGCCGAAGTCGACCACCTTGACGAAGTGCCGGCGGCCCTTGTGGATGGTCAGGTAGATGTTGTCGGGCTTCAAGTCGCGGTGGATGATCCCGCGCTCGTGCGCCGCGGCGAGCGCCTCGCAGATTTGAAGCAGGATGGGCCCTACCGTCTCGGCCGGCACCGGCGTGCCCGGCTGCGCCAGATCCTGTAGCGGCTTCCCGTGGAGGAACTCCATCACGAAGTAGTGACGGTTGTCCTCGGTGACGTTGAGGTCGAGGATCTTGAGGATGTTGTCGTGCCCGATGACGTTGACCGCGCGCGCCTCGTTGAAGAAGCGATCGACGATCTTCTTGTCGGCGGAGAACTGCTGGTGCAGGAACTTGATGGCGACGCGCGACCCGATCACTGGGTGCTCGGCCATGTAGACCGAGCCCATCCCCCCTTTTCCCAGGACGCGGGTCACCCGGTACGAGCCGATGCTGCGACCGATCAGCTCGTCGTCGGGGTCGACTCCCGTCAGGTCGAGGCCGTCCTCCGGACAGTGCAGGATCTCGTCCTCGTACTGATTCGCGCACTCGGGACAGGTACGGGACACAGCGCTCTCTCCGCGCAGGCGCCCCAAGTCGCACCGCTGACGCTCGACGAAAGGGGCCGCCTGCCCCCCTTCCCCCCGCGCGAACGAGCGCCTGCACGCGCAGTCGACACCCCGCAGGGCGCTGCTGTCAAGCGGCAATTTCAACCGGACTGCAATGCAACCTGCCGGGTGCAGCCGCGTCTCCCGGCTACTTCAGCGCGTCGCCGATGTCGATCAGTCCGTCGTTGGGCAGATCGCTCTTCTTCTTCGCCGATGCCTTGCGCTGCGCCCGCGCATGCTGGGGCTCGCGCTCGATCGGCGGTACAGGTGAGGCGATCGCCAGCGCGGTCATCTTCGCGGAAAAGGTCTGCGCCACGTCCGCCACCAGGTCTCCCTGGTAGGGGATGTACCCGGGCTTGGTGATCTCCAGGTGGACCTTGGCGTTGCGCGGCGCCTCGATGGGAAGCGGCGCCGTGCCTTCTTTCTCGCCGCCCTTCCAGGTGGCCCTCACCCGCGCCTCGAGCGGATCGCTCACCACCACCACGTAGACGGGCTCCACCTCGGGCTGCTGCGGCGGCGGCTGCGCCTGTGTGTTGCGCGTCCTGACCAGCTCGTCGGCGGCGAGCTTCGCTTCGTTGGCGGCGGTGAGCGACTTGCTCACCAGGAACGCGGCCGCGCCGAGGACGAGCACCACCGCGGCGACGATCCCGATCCAGAGCGGCGCGCGGCCCTTCGCAACCGCGCTGGCCGGAAGCGTCGGCTGCTCCTCCGGCTCCTGCGCGCGCGGCTGCGGCCTGCCGGGCGCGGCGCGCGGCCGTCCGGGGACCGAGGCGCGCGGGCGCGGGGCGGGCTGCGACTTTCCCGGCGAGCCCCGGCGCGCTCCGGCGCGGGGATCGGTTGCGCGTCCCGGCTGGGAGGGCGTGCGCGCGCCCGGGTTCGACGGCGACCCGCGCGAAGCGATGGTGTCCAGGTCCTCGTTCTTGTCGGCCGCCGGCAGCTCGGTGCTGATGCCGAGCTGATCCATCACCCGCGAGATCGCCTCGTGCAGCTCCTGCATGCTCTGGAAGCGGTCCTCCTGACGCTTCTGCAGCGTGCGGAGGATGACGGTCTCGTACGCTTCCGGGACCTGTGGGTTCAAGTCGCGCGGCCGGGGCGGCGCCAGCTGGATGTGGCCGATCAGCACCTCGCCGAACGCGGCGCCCGGGAACGGCAGCCGTCCGGTGGCGAGCTGGAACATCATCACGCCCAGCGAGTACACGTCGCTGCGCGCGTCGATGAGCTGGGTGCGGCCGCTGGCCTGCTCCGGCGACATGTACGCCGGCGTGCCCATCACCATCCCCGTCTGGGTCTTGCCCGTGGAGATGCCTTCGACGTTGGTGAGCTTGGCGATGCCGAAGTCCACCACCTTGACGAAGTTCTTCTTTCCCTTGAGCGAGATCAGGTAGACGTTGTCGGGCTTCAAGTCCCGATGGACGATCCCCGCGTCGTGCGCGGCGCCGAGCGCGTCGCAGACCTGGAGGACGATCGGCCCCGCCACCTCGAGGGTCACCGGACCGCCGCCCTTGAGCAGGCTCTGCAGGGGGCGGCCGTGCAGGAACTCCATGACGAAGTAGTGGCGGTTGTCGTCGGTGACGCTCAGGTCGAGGATCTTGAGGATGTTGTCGTGGCCGATGACGTTGACCGCGCGCGCCTCGTTGAAGAAGCGATCGACGATCTTCTCGTCGTGCGAGTACTGCGGATGCAGGAACTTGATGGCGACCTTCGAGCCGATCGCGGGGTGCTCGGCCATGTACACCGAACCCATGCCGCCCTTCCCGAGCAGCCGGACCACCCGGTACGAACCGATCGTGTGGCCGATCAGGTCGTCCGCGACGCCGCCCGTCAGGCTGACGCCGTCCTCGGGGCAATGCAGGACGTCGTCGTCGTAGCTGTTGTGGCAGTCGGGGCAGGTTCGCGACACCAGTCCAGTTGAATCGCCAGGCTGTACTGCTGTCAAGCAACCGCCCGCGCCTTTTCCGACAGGTTATGCTGGGGCACCGATGCGCTTCGCCAAGCTCCATGGACTGGGGAACGATTTCGTCCTGCTCGACTTGCGGGGCCAGCCCGGGGCCGCGCCGCCGGCACCGCAGCGCGCCACGGAACTGTGCGACCGGCATCGGGGAATCGGCGCGGACGGCGTGCTCACGCTGCTCGACGGCGACCGCTTCGTCATCCACAACGCGGACGGCTCGGTGCCCGAGATGTGCGGAAACGGCGCGCGCTGTGCGGCGCTGTGGATCGCGACCGGCGGAGGTGCGCGCCCCGCGCGCGCGCGGGTGGTGCTGCAGACCGATGCAGGGCCGCGGCCGTGCGCGGTGGAGGCGGAGACCGGATCGTTCGGCCAGGTGGAGGTCGAGATGGGCGCTGCGGAAGTAGGTGCGCCCCGCGAGTTGGCCCCCGGGTTCACCGCGGTGCCGGTCTCGACCGGCAATCCGCACCGCGTGATCTTCACGGAAGGCGACCTGCGCGTGCTGGCGGCGCGCCACGGACCGCTGCTCTGCCGCGCGGAGGACGCGAACATCGAGTTCGTTTCGCGCCTGGGACCTTCGCGCTACGCGGCGGTGGTCTGGGAACGCGGCGCGGGCCTCACCCAGGCCTGCGGCACGGGGGCATGCGCCATCGCGGCGGCCGCCGCCGCCCGCGGCGACGTGGAAGCCTCCGCCGAGGTGATCGTCGAGCTCCCCGGCGGCGCCCTTTCCATCCGCCGCGATCCCCTGACCGGGCACCTCCTCATGCGCGGCCCCGCCCAACTCGTCTTCACCGGCCTGCTCCCCGACTGACGCCGCGATTCGGACTAGAAGCGTTTCACGCGAAGCGCGGAAGGGACGGAAGCGCGGAAGAATGCTTTTGGTTGCAAGCATCGCGCGCCCGAGTGTGCGCCCACCCAGAACCTTCCGCGCTTCCCAATCTTCCGCGCTTCGCGTGAAACGCTGTTGGTCCTGCATCTCGGCTAGTGCGGCGGCGGGGCG
>DATFUN010000386.1:0-2786 GCA_035260805.1 Myxococcales bacterium
CGCTTCAACTGGAACGCTCCCATCGCGGCGAGCCCGACCAACAAGGGCGTCGTCTACGTCGGCGCGCAGTTCCTCTTCCGTTCGAAGGACCGGGGCGACAACTGGGAGCGCATCTCGCCGGACCTGACCACCAACGACCCGGAGAAGCAGCGGCAGGAGGAGTCCGGCGGCATCACCGTCGACAACTCCTCGGCGGAAGCGCACACGACCATCACGGTGATCAGCGAGTCGCCGCTCGACGCGAACACCATCTGGGCCGGCACCGACGACGGCAACGTGCAGCTCACGCGCGACGCGGGCGCGCACTGGTCCAACGTGGTCGGGAACGTGGCCGGCCTGCCCAAGGCGAGCTTCGTCTCCTGGGTGGAGGCCAGCCGGTTCGAGCCGGGGACGGCCTATGCGGCCTTCGATCGGCACACGTTCGGGGACATGACGCCGTGGGTGTACCGCACGCAGGATTTCGGGAAGACCTGGACGCGCATCGCGGGCCCCTCCGGTGCCGTGCGGGGCTATGCGCACGTCATCAAGGAAGACACGGTGAAGAAGGACCTGCTCTTCCTGGGCACCGAGCTGGGTCTGTTCATCTCCATCGACGGCGGGAAGAGCTGGGCGGAGTTCCGCGGCGGCGACTTCCCGCGGGTGGCGGTGCGCGATCTGCAGATCCATCCGCGCGAGGGCGACCTGGTGCTGGCGACGCACGGCCGGGGCATCTGGATCGTCGACGACCTGTCGCCTCTGCGGGCGCTCTCCGACGACGTGCTCGCGAAGGAGGTCGCCTTCGTCGCCGGACGGGCGGCCCAGCAGCGCATGTCCGCGGCGGGCGGGTGGTCGGAGGGCGACGCCACCTTCATCGGCGAGAACCCGCCGGACGGCGTGGTCGTGACCTACTACCAGCGGGCGCGGCATTTGTACGGACCCATCGACATCGAAGTGCTCGACGCGCAGGGAAAGGTCGTCGACGTCATCCCGGCGAGCACGCGGCGCGGGCTCAACCGGGTGACCTGGAACATGCAGCACAAGCCACCCCGCGTACCGCGCGCGGCCACGGTGTCCCGCGCGGGCTCGCGCGGGCCGCGCGTCATGCCCGGGACGTACACGGTGCGGCTGCGCAAGGCAGGCAAAAATCTTGAAGCGCGCATCGAGATCGCGCTCGACCGGCGGGCGACCTACTCGATCGACGACCGGCGCAAGAACTACGAGGCGCAGCTCAAGGTGGTGGGGCTGTTCGGCGACATGAGCGCGCTGGTCGACCGGATCGACGCCGCGCAGAAGGGTGCGGCGGAGCGCACCGGCAAGCTCCCCAAGGGCGACCCGCTGGCCGCGCGGCTCGCGGCGCTGCGCGACAAGTTCGAAGAGGTGAGGAGGAAGATCGTCACCACCAAGGAAGGCGGGGCGATCACGGGCGAGGAGCGCCTCCGCGAGCACACCGATCATCTCTATGAAGCGCTGCTGCGGTACGAAGGAAAGCCCGCCGTGTACCAGGAGGCCCGCATCGTCGCGTTGCGCCGCGAGCTGGAAGACGTCCAGCGCGACTTCGACCAGCTCGCCGCGACCGACGTCAAGGCGGTGGACGCCGTCCTCCAGGAACGGAGCTTGCCTCCCATTCCGACAACCGCCGCGACCGCGGCCCTGGACGGCGCAGGCCCGGCGCAAGCCGGGTCCGGAGCAGGCGCGCGTCCTTGATTCGTAGCCTTGCGGGCGGGCGCGGACCGCGCTCTACTCCTCACCACAGCAAGGGGGTCTTCGTGACGCTCGCAAAACTGTCAGCCGCCGCTCTTGCCTTGACCGCCGCGCTCGCCAGCTGGGCGGACGAGCCGGCCCAGAAAGAAAAGGGGAAACCCCCCTCCGCCATGGACCAGAAGGTGATCATGGAGAAGTACGTGCAGGCCGCCACGCCTGGCCCGGAGCACCAGAAGATGGGGAAGATGGCCGGCAAGTGGAAGCTCGCGGTGACCATGTGGATGTCGCCAGGCGCGCCGGCGGAAAAGAGCGAGGCGACCGCGGAGTTCAAGCCGATCCTGGGCGGGCGCTATCTCCAGCAGGAGGTCCGCGGCAACATGAACGGGCAGACCTTCGAGGGCCTGGGCGTCGAGGGTTACGACAACGTGACCAAGGAGCGCTTCGGCACCTGGGTCGACAACATGGGCACCGGGCCGATGGTCGTGCGAGGCAAGTGCGGCGCCGACGCGAAGAAGTGCACGCTGAAGGGCAAGGTGTCGGACGCGATGGCGGGCAAGGAAGTACCCGTGACCGAGACGGTCACCATCAAGGACGACAACACCTTCACCTTCGAGATGCAGGGTCCCGGTCCGGATGGGAAGATGTTCAAGACGCTGGAGATCCTCTACACGCGGCAGTAGGCCGCCGGCAGCTTCACAGACCCGAGGCGATCCTCCATTCGCCTCGGACGTTCACGAACTTCATGCGCGCGTCGTCGCTCGCGCTCTTCCAGTTCTCGCCGCCGCTCGGGGTGCGCACAGCGAAGCGAAGGACCTGGTAGTAGTCGATGCGCGCTTCCTGGCCTTTCACCTCGACGTCGCGCACCGTGGCCTCGAGCTTCAAGCCGCTCAGCTTCTCGAACGTCTGCGGCAGCTTCGTCTTCAGGGTCTGGTAGTCGGTGGGACCCTCGCCGCGCGACGTGTCGCCCGGGTCGGAGTAGTCCGGCGCGGCGAGCCGGAGCAGGGCGGCCGCGTCGCGCGCCTCCAGCGCGTGCTTGTAGCGGACGAATATCTGGAGGACCGCGCGCGTCTCCGGCTCGTCGGGGATGTTGGTGCCGGGGATCGTCG
>DATFUN010000387.1:0-8877 GCA_035260805.1 Myxococcales bacterium
GACGATGGCGGCGAAGGAGCCGTTCGCGAGCTCGACCTCCGTCATCTCGGCCAGCAGAAGCAGCGCGGCGGGCACATTGCGGCGCGCGAGCCGGAGCAACTCGATCGAGGAGTCGACCCCGACGACGCGCAAACCTGCAGCCGCCAGGCGCTCGGCAATGGGTCGCCCGGCGCCGCAGCCGAGGTCCAGGACGCGGTCGCCCGGCGCGAGCCCGTCGATCAGCGCCGGCAGGTACCGCTGCTCCAGCCAGGGCTTGCGCGCTTGTGCGAAGCGCGCGGCGATCTTGTCGTACGGATTCGGCAACCCTACCGCAGCTCGTCGAGGAAGAGCCGGACCTCGGTGAAGAGCTGATCGCGGTTCCTCTCCATGATCACGGTGTGGGTGCCTTCGCCGATCTCCACCAGCCGGCGGTAGGGCGCGGAGGTCAGCCGCGAGAAGACCTCGCGCGGCATCGGGTTGGGGAGGTCCTGGTCCCACTCCGCGTGAACGATCAGCACGGGCACCTTGATCTGGGCGGGGTCGTAGTAGGGCTTGCCGCTCGACCAGTATTCTTTCGTATCGCGCAGCGTTCCGTTGGGCGCGCGGAGCACCGGCGGGTTCTGCTTCGATCCCACCGGATCGGTCGCGAACGTTGCCTCCGCCCACTGCTCGAACCAGCCGGCGGGGATGAGGTCCTTCTTCTTGTCCTCGGGCACGCCCTTGAGCCAGCGGTCGCGCGCCGAGTCCATGGAGACGGTCCGGTAGGCGCCCTCCCCCGAGATGAGCGAGGGAGTCGTGCGGAGCCACTGCGGCGCGTAGAGCACCAGCTTGCTCACCTTGGCAGGGTTGCGCACCGTGTAGCCGGCCATGATGGTCGTGCCCCACGACCACCCCATCAGCGCGACCTTGGGCGCCTTGCGCTGCGCGAGGATGAAGTCCACCGCGCTCGCCACGTCCCGCACCGCCACGTCGGTGGTCACCAGCGCCGGGTTCGCGCCGGGCGGCTGATCCATCTCCGGCGGCCGCGTCGACCGTCCATAACCGCGCAGGTCGACCAGCCACACGTCCCAGCCGCCGCGCGCGAGGAAGTCCATGAACGACAGGCCGCCCAGCGGCAGGTCGAACGACGTCTCCGCCGGGTA
This sequence comes from Myxococcales bacterium, assembly GCA_035260805.1. GTDB lineage: Bacteria > Myxococcota > Myxococcia > Myxococcales > 40CM-4-68-19 > VBKO01. The sequence continues at coordinate 1,122 of DATFUN010000387.1, forward strand.
CGTCGACCCGTGCACGAAGAGCAGGATGCGGTCGGGCGACGCGCTCTCCAGACGCTTGTTGCGCAGGTAGAGCTGGATGCCCGGCGTGTCCGACGGGACCATGTGCTCGACCATCCGCGGACGCTCCATCATGAGGTCCGCCCGACCAGGCGGGGAGCCGGTCTGCGAGGGAGTCGATCCGGCGCAAGCCAGCGGCAGGGCCATCGCGGAGACGGCGCGCAGTCTGTTCATGGCGGCGCATCCTGACGCCGCCACCCGCAGGCGGCAAGCCGCTCTTGCAGCGTCGTTACACAGCGTGGCTACACGATGACGGCTGGGACGTGGTGTTTGAACAGAGTATCGTTTATACTGATACCGACATGAAACCGAACGAGTTGCTCCAAGCGTTCGATCGCTTCCTCGCCGCGCGGGGCCTCCGCCTCGAGGCCATCGTAGTCGGTGGAGCGGCACTGAACCTCCTCGGGATCATCTCGCGCCAGACGCGTGATTGCGACATCCTCGAGCCGGCGCTCGAACCCGAGATGTTGCGCTCGGCGCGTGATTTCGCGGCGCAGCTACGCGGCCGCGGTGATGCGCTCGACGACGAGTGGCTCAACAATGGCCCCGCGCAGCTGACGAAGGTGCTGCCGTCTGGCTGGCGGGAGCATCTCCAGCCCGCGTTTCATGGAACCGCCATAGAGCTCCAGACGCTCGGGCGCGCCGATCTGCTCAAGGTGAAACTGTTCGCACTCTGCGATCGCGGCATCGACCTCGGGGACTGCCTCGCGCTGCGCCCGACAGCCGCGGAACTCGCGGAGGCAGTGCCGTGGCTGGAGGTCCAGGACCTGCACGTGGAGTGGCCGACGCACGTGCACAACACGTTGGCTGATCTTGCCCGGAGGCTCGGCCATGGCGTTTAAGCGCGCGTTGGTCGCAGCGGCTCCGCCCGAAGCGGATGCTCTCACCGCGAACATGGTGGGGATCGGCATGAATTTCGGCGCCACACCCAACCCCGACGCCAACATCGAGGACACGCTCGTCTACGCTTCGGACGACGGTATGGAGAAGACCGACTTCCGCGTCCTGGCGGTCCTCATTACCTGGCTCGGCATCCATGCCGAGCGGGTGAACGTCGATCGATTGGCGAAGATCGTTCGAGCGAAGTCGTCGCCGCGGGTACGCGCCTTCTGGAGCGCCGTCGGAAGATGGCTCCGGAAGGATCGGCGCCTGGCGCGACTCGCGGCCGTATACCGGGGCCCGCGCGTAGACCTGCTCTCGACGGGGACCGACTTCCAAGTGCGGCGCCACGGGGAGGATCCCCGGTTCGAGCGCACACCCCTGCGCGTTCCGGCGAACCTCCTGCGCGACCGGACGGCTGACGTACTCCCACCCTCCGAACTCGCGCGCCGCCATGCTGCCTACCGCTGGCGCGTGATGATCGGGCCAACCTACCGCGCAGACATGTGGGCGGCGATCGAGCGCGACCCGCAGCTAAGCGCGACCGCGTTGGCACGGCGAACGTACGGATCGTTCGCGACGGCGTGGCACGTCAGGAGAGACTTCGTGCTCCTGCGCATGACTGAAGTGCAAGGTAAGGCGCCGTCTGGCACTTGAGGCACCGCGGTCTCAGCTTTCCGTGTCCTTCACGGCGAGGCGCTGCCCGACCTGCAGCTCGCTCGCGCGCCGGCCGGTCAGGTTGTTCAGGCGCTTGAGGTGCTCCACCGTGGTCGAGAACTTGTTGGCGATGGTCCACAGCGTGTCGCCCGCCTTGACCACGTACGTCTGGCGCCGGTCGTCGTCCTTCGATCGCACCGGGGCCGGCGCCACCGCGGCCACCGTCTTCGCCGCGCTGCGGCCCTGCAGGCGCGGCGAGCGCCTGTCCTCGAGCTGGCTGCCGGCGAGCAGACCGCGCCGGGACTGCTTCATCGGGATCACCAGCACCCTGCCGACCTTCACCTGGCGATAGCTCTTGAGGCCGTTGGTGCGGAGGATGGCGCCTTCGCTCACGCCGTAAGCGCGGGCGATCTTCCCCAGCGGCTCGCCCTTCTCCACCCTGTGCTCGGTGAAGCTGAGCCGCTCGCCCGCATCCAGCTTCTGGAACTCCGCCAGGAACGCGTCCTTGGTCCCCTTCGGCAGCCGGATGGTCCAGCCTCCCGGAGGCGTGCAGAAGCGGCGCAGCTCGGGGTTCAGGTCGCGCACCTGGTCGATGGTGAGGCCGGCGGTCTTCGCGATGACGTGCAGGTCGGTCGCGTCGGGGACGTAGACCTCGTCGACGTCCCACGGCTCCGCGTAGTCCACCTTGAAGCCGAAGCGCTCCGGGTGCTTGGCGATCAGCGCCGCCGCGATCAGCTTGGGAACGTAGTGCTTGGTCTCGGCGCGGAGCGTGCGGCCCTTGCTCATCATGCGCCAGAAGTCGCGCGTCGACTCGCGCCGGATGGCGCGGTCCACCTTGCCCTCGCCGGCGTTGTAGCCGGCCCAGGCGAGGTACCAGTCGCCGCGGAAGCGATCCTTGAGGTCCTTCAGGTATCGGGCGGCGGCGATCGTCGCCTTGACCGGGTCGCGCCGCTCGTCCACCCAGAAATCCGTGTGGAGGCCGTACCGGCGGCTGGTCCCGACCACGAACTGCCACAGCCCGGCGGCCTTGGCGAACGAGTACGCGTAGCTGCTGAACCCGCTCTCGATCATGCTCAGGTAGACGAGGTCGAGCGGCAGCCCCTGCTTCTCCAACAGGCCGTGCATGAGCGGCATGAAGCGCGTGCTGCGCCCGAGCCACTTGGTGAAGTGCACCCGTGCGTCGGTCTGGAAGAAGCGGATGTAGGCGACCACCGCGTCGTTCAGCTCGACCGGGATGTCGTACTTGGCGCGCAGCTCGTCCTCGGAGATGCCGGCCAGCTCGGGCAGCTTGAGCTGGGTGAGGCCCGACGGCGCCGGATCGGCCAGCGGCGCGCCGTCGATCGAGGTGCCCTGCGCGGCGGCCAGATCGCGGGCCAGCGGGTCCCACGCGTCGAGACCGACGGTCAATCCGTCGCGGGGCCCGGCGCCGGGCGCCTGCGGCAACAGACCGGCCTTCTCCTCGGCCCGGCGCACCGCTTCGAGCTCGGCGGCGCCCTTGTCCACCTCGGCCTGCGATTCGGGATCGTCGGCGTCGGCCGCGTCCGCTTTCTCGCCGGGCCGCGCCTTGGCCTTGGGCTCCTCGCGGGGAACGGGTACGCCCGAGGTAGTGGGAACGACCGTCACGGCCGAGCCGTCGAGCCCGGCGGCGGCGAAGTCCGCCGACGGCGTCTCGGCCCGCGCGGTGGCGGCGAGGAGCAATGCGACGAAGGCGGCCCCCTGCGGTCGTCCCGATCGCGACAAAATGCTCCTCCGCCTTTCCCGGACGGGGGTGACGGTAGCGGCGCCCCCTCTCGGTGTCAAAACAGCCGGACGGGTTGGCCCTTGTCGGACAGCTACCGACAAATTGCTACCCCGTCCGCGCTACAGCACTCCCGCAACAATCCGCGGCCGGCCGTCCGCATTCCAGGCTTCCTACCGGTGTCGCCGGCCACGCGCCACGCTCCGCGCCTGGCAGGTATCGCCTGACGGGTATCGGACGATCGCGTCAGCTCTTCAATTTTTCGATGAATTCGCGCACGCGGCGGCGCGTGTACGCGGGCCGCTCGAGCTGCGGGATGTGCCCGCAATCGGGGATCAGCTCCACCGTCGCCCCCGGGATGTGTCGCCGGAAGTCTTCGGCGCTGGTCGCGGGCAGGAGCCGATCCTGCGCTCCCCAGAGGATCAGCACCGGCGCGCGGATGGCGGAGAGGACGTCGATGCCCAGCGACCGGTCCCGGTCATTGCGCGCATCGTCGAGGATGCGCTGCACGGTCGGGCTGGACCACGCGCGCGCGAAGTCGCGCGCCACCAACCAGAACAGCCAGGGCGTGCGATAGAAGAGGAGCTCGGCCATGCGCGCGGCCCCCGCGACCTCGTCCGCGAACGAGTCGGGCAGCAGGCCGAGCGCCTCGTCGGAGAGGTCCGCCCCAGCCGGATTGAGGCCCACCACGCCCGCCACCTCGTCGGGCCGCTGGTGCGCCGCGTACAAGGCAAGGGCGCCCCCGAGGGAATTGCCGACCAGGGCGACCTTTCCGTATTCGGCGTGCAGGCGGTCCACGGCGGCGGTGACGACCTGGCCGTAGTCGCGCGCCGCGAGCGGCCCGCCTGGAGGCGGCGGCGAACGCCCGTGCCCCGGAAGCTCCAGCAGCACCAAGCGGGCCGAGATCGGCAGCAGCGGCGCAACCAGCGTGGCCATCGAGTCGGCGGACCCGCCCAGGCCGTGCAACAGCAGTACGGGCAGATCCGTGCCGCGGCCGGCGAAGGCGTACCGGTGCACGCGGTGCCCGCCCAGCGTGCCGGTCCAGCTTTCCGCGCCCTGCGCGATAAAGGCCGCGTGCGCCACCCGCCGCAGCCAATCCATGCGCAGGTCGGGCACCCCGCGCAGCGTGAGGGCCTGCATCTCCGCGCCGGTGCGCTTCAGCAGGCGCCGCGCAGAGAGCCCGAGCTTGCGCCGCTGCGCCGCGAGCGCGAGCCACAGACGGGCGCGCGCCGGCTCCCCTTGCGCCGCCGCCTCGACGGCCCGCTCGACCTCCCGATCCTCGCTCACTGGCCCCCTCGCGGCGCATGCAGGATCGTCACCGCATCTCCTTGAGGGAAGCCTTGAGCGCCTCGTTGGGTCCGCTGCCGGACGCCGCCGGGTGGGGCTTCTCGCCGGGCCTCAAAGGCTGGCCGTGGCCCGGGCCGACGATGAAGGGCCGGTATCTCGCGTCGTCGAAGTGCGGCGAGTTCGACGCCTCGTGGCAGCGCACGCAGACTCCCTCAGGGACCTCTACCGAGACGTGCCCCGGAGGATCCTTGGCGTGCTCGCTGCCCGGACCATGGCACATCTCGCACTGGACATCCTGCCTGCCTTTGCCGCGTCCCTCGAATCCGGGCCCGCCCACCTGGGCCCGGTCGATGCGGCAAACGCCGCCAGGCTGCTGCCATCCGGTCACGTGGCAGCGCACGCAGTCGAGGCTGAACTGCTTGCGCACCGAGACCAGCGTCTCGTACGCATGCGAATGGCCGGTCTTCGCCCAGAACTTCGACTCCGTCTCATGGCACTCGGCGCAGCCCTTCACCCTGCCCGCCGACGAGATGCCGGTGAAGGCCGGCTCGCCGCGGCGGGGCGGAGGGCAGGTCTCCGGCTGCTCCTTGGCGAGGCGGAGGTTCATCTCCGTTACCCGTTCGTCGTATGCGGCGACCAGCGCGCGCGCATCCGGGTCGTCACCCACCTCCGGCCCCAGCGCGATGAAGGTGGGCGTGATCACCAGAGCACCCGCCGGAGCGACCTCTTGCGCGCCAGCGAGCTGCGCACGCCGCTGCTCCACCTCTCGCACCTTCTCGGCGTACAGCGGGCGCATGTCCACCGGCGCTGCGCGGGCCTGCTCGCGCAGGCGGGCGATCCGCGCGTCGAGGTCCTTCAGCTCGGCCTGCTTGCCGGCCTCGCCTTGCGCCAGGAACAGGCTGCTCTGCGTGCCCACGGGAAACTGCAGATCGACTTTCAGCAGGCTCTGCCCGTGTCCCTCGACTGCGAGCAGCGCTGGAGGACCGGGGTCGGCGCGATTCGGGTCCGTGGCCGGGTCGTCCAGGTGCCCGAGGATGACGAGATCTACCTGGCCCAGCGTCGCCTGCGCGAGCTGGCGCGCTTCCTGCCACCCTGCGTGCGGGTGGGCGAGGAGGACCACCGCGCGGGCGCCTTGGCGCCGCAGCTCCGAGGCGCGGGAGCGGGCGGTCTGCGCCGGGTCGGGACCGAGGCCCGCGGCGACGACGCCGATCGGCACGTCTCCGGCCTTGACCAGGAGCGCGGGCTGGGCACCCGGGACCGCTGCGCCCCCCGCCTCGACGAGCGGGACATTCCCGCGCGTCTCGGCTACGAACTGCCCGCCGAGCGCAAGGTCGCGCACGCCGACCGCTCGCGCCGCAGCCCCGAGCAGCTCCTCCCCGCGGGCCAGGGTGCGCGCTTTCAGCTCGGCTTGCGCCCCCAGCGGCCCCCGGCGCGGCAACGCGGATTCGAAAAGCAGATCGCCGGCCTCGAGGTAGGCGAGCCCGGGGGACTTTTCGCGCAGCTTCTTCAGCTCGGCGGCCGCCCGAGGGAGCCCGCCCCGCTGGTCGGGGGAGCACCCGCAGGGCACGAGCTGGCCGGCGGTGCTCGCCTTGAAGACCAGCGTTGCGCGCGCGGCGGCTCCCTGCGCGGGAGCCACCGGGGCCGGCGGCGCGGATTGGTCGCGCGCCGGTGCAGGCGCGGGTGCTTCCTTGCACCCTGCCGCGAGCGCGAGGATGCAGCCGGCCAGGAGGGGATGGGGAGCGGGTCGGGATCGCATGTCCGCGCGCCGGGCGCCCGCACTGTTTATCCGCTCTTTACGCGGACCGCATCCTGCCCGCCGGGCGACCAGGCTTCTTGTCGGCATGGAGATCGGCGGGAATCGGCGTATACATCGCCGCCCGTGTCCGTCGGCGCCCTGAATCTCGAATCCCCCTTCGAAGGCCGGTTCGCGCGCGCGCCGGTGGAGCCGGCCCCTGGCCCGGGCGCGGTGCGGCCGGTAAAGCTCGGCCACCTCACCCTGCCCAACCGGTATTTCCTCGCTCCGCTGGCCGGGGTGTCCGACTGGCCCTTCCGCCTGCTGTGCCGCGAGATGGGCGCTTCCATCGCGCACACCGAGATGATCTCCAGCCACGGGCTGGTGCACGGCGGAGATCAGACGCTGAGCTACCTCGAAAGGCCGCCGGACGAGCGCCCGTTCGCGATCCAGGTGTTCGGCCACGTGGCCGAGGTGCTCGCCGAGGGCGCCCGCGTCGCGGTGGAGAAGTACGGACCGATCGACGCGGTCGACATCAACATGGGCTGCCCGGTGAAGAAGGTCTGCTGCCACGGCGCCGGGGCGGCGATGTTGAAGGATCCGACCGTCGCCGAGCGCGCCGTCCGCAAGGTGGTGGACGCGGTGGCGCCGCTGCCCGTCACGGTGAAGCTGCGCGCCGGGTGGGACGAGGAGCACCGCAACGCGCCGGAGATCGCCAAGGCGTGCGAGCAGGGCGGCGCGGTGGCCGTCGGGCTCCACCCGCGCACGCGGGCGCAGATGTATCGCGGGCGCGCCGACTGGGGGCTCATCGCCGCGACCAAGAAGGCGGTGAAGATCGCCGTGTGGGGATCGGGCGACCTGTTCAGCGCGCGCGATGCGCGCCGCATGCTCGAGGAGACCGGCGCCGACGCCGCGCGCATCGCGCGGGGCGCCTGCGGATACCCATGGATCTTCCGCGAGCTCCTTGCGCTCGAGCGGGGCGAGGAGCCGCCCGAGGTGACGGTGCAAGAGTGGCGGGCGATGATCCTGCGTCACGTGGATCTCGCCGTGCAGGAGAAGCTGGGCCGCTTCCGCTTGGTGCGCCCCAACGGCGCGCCGCGCCCGCGTCCATACCGGGACAACGGCGGCCACGCGCACTTCGAGCTGAGCACGGAGGACGCCGAGCGCGCCGCGGTGCGCGAGCTACGCAAGCACCTGCTCTGGTACACGCGGGGGCGGCGGGGAGGCCTGGCGTTCCGGCGGCTCGCGCCCGACCTGCATACCGCCGCGGACGTACGAGGTGCCCTCGACCGCTTCTTCCCCGAGGACGGCTCGGTTCCGGCGGAAGTGCGCGACGAGTCCGTGCAGGGTCCGCTCACCGCGGAGGACTGACGTTGGCCAGCGGGCGGGCGCCCGCCCTGACGGGG
>DATFUN010000388.1:0-3414 GCA_035260805.1 Myxococcales bacterium
CCAGGCTCTGCACCAGGATCTGCCCGCCGCTCCCGGTCAATGTGGCTTGGCTTCCCATCGCGTTACTTGTACGCCTTCGCGTCTGCGGCGACGGCGGCGGCGTCGAATTTGTTCACCTCGTCGATCAAGTCGTTGGTGATCAGCTCGGCGGCCGGGACCTTGGCGCCGATCACCTTCCACTTGAGCAGGAAGTCCTGGTAGGCGTCGAAGTCCTTGAGCGAGCTCTCGCCCCAGCGCTTGACGCCGCCGGCCTCGAGCTTCCAGTGCTCGGCCCGGGCGAGCAGCGTCTTCACGTCGTCGCGGAGCGCCTGCTCGTCGCTCTTCCCGCTCGGCCTGGTCTGCGGGTACACCTCGTAGACGATCTTCACCGCCGCCTCGGGGTTCGCGATCGCGAACACCGTGCCCATCGCATACCCCTTCACCAGGGCAACCGCTTGCGCCCGGTCCTTCTGCAGCGTGTCCTGCAAGGCGAGGAAGCCGTTGGAAGGGAAGCGCGCGACGGGACCGGAGTCGAGCATGCGCACGGGGACCCCCGCGCTATCGACCAGCGCGTACTGCGTGTCGTAGAGCGAGAGCGCCGCCACCTGCTCCCCGCGCAGCAGCGCCGCCGCCTGCGCGGCCTCTCCCACCACCACGATCTGCGCGTCCTTCTCCGGATCGAGCCCGTTCATCGCCAGCAGGCCCCGCGCGACCGGAACGCCGCCCGATCCCATCGACGCGACGCCGATCTTCTTCCCCTTCAGGTCCTTGATGGAGCGGATCGGGCTCTCCTTCGGCACGGCGATGCCGTAGATGTTCCCCTGGTACGCCGTGTAGAAGATCTTCGCCTTGACGCCTTGCTGGATGGCCGCGGGCAGCGGCTCGATCGAGGGCAAGGAGTAGGGCAGGTCCCCGGTCGCGACCAGCTTCACGCAGTCGGTCGATCCGGCGACCGGGACCAGCTGCACCTTGATCCCCGCCGGCGCGTACCAGCCCTTCTTGGTCGCGATCGCAAAGGGCGCCGCCGCCGAGGTGATGGTACGCGCGCAGAACCCGACCTTGACCACCGACTCGGCGGCGCGCCCGGCGGAGGCGGAAGCGGTGAGCGCCGCGAGGATCGCGAGGATCGTCTTCATAGGCCACCTTTCAGCGTAGCGCCGTTTGCTGCGGTTTTCTGCGAAGGGTCCCAGAACAGGACGCGCCGGCGGACGGACACCAGCGCGGCGTTGAGCAGGAGCCCCATCACCGCCAGGATGAAGAGGATGGCGAACTCGCCCGCCACGTCCATGCTGAAGTTCCGGCTCTGGATGAGCATGCCCAGCCCGGCCTCGGCGCCGACGAACTCGGCGACGATGGCCCCGACCAGCGCGAACACCATCGCCACCTCCAGGCCGGCCATGATGAAGGGCAGGGCGGAGGGGAGCCGCAGCATGCGGAAGATCTGCAGCTCGGTGGCGGCCAGCGAGCGCATCAGGTCGACGCGGTCCTCGTCGGCCGAGCGGAGCCCGACGATGGTGTTCACCAGCAGCGGGAAGAAGGCGATCAAGGCTGCGCTGACCACCTTGGAAGCGAGGCCCAGGCCGAACCAGACCACCACCAGCGGGGCCAGCGCCACCTTGGGCATCGACTGGAACATGACGATGTACGGGTAGAGGAAATACTCCGTGCGCGGGCTGGCCGCGACCGCGGTGCCGACCAGCAGGGCCACGGCCGAGCCGAGGAGGAACCCGAGGAGCGTCTCGGCGAGCGTGATCCAGAGGTGCTGGAGGTAGATGCCGGTCACCGCCCCGCGGTAGAGCGCCGCGCCCACCTGGGAAGGCGCCGGCAGGATGAACGCGGGCACCTTGAGCGCGCGGACCGCGCCCTCCCAGACCGCGAGGGAGGCGACGAGCAGCAGGGCGCGCAGCGCCGGATTGCGCAGGCCGTTCAAGCGTCGACCCCGGCCTTCGAGCTGAAATGCGCGCGGATGCGCCGCACGACGCTCCCGAACTCCGGCGCGGCCAGGAGGTCCAGGGACCGCGGCCGCGGCATGGCGACCGGGATCTCCTCGACGATGTGGCCCGGGCGGGGGGTCATGATCAGCACGCGGTCCGCGAGGAAGACGGCCTCCGCGATGGAGTGGGTGATGAACACCACCGTCTCGCGGCACTCGAGCCAGATGCGCTGCAGCTCGAGGTTCAAGCCCTCGCGCGTCATCGCGTCGAGCGCGCCGAACGGCTCGTCCATGAGCAGCATCGCGGGGTTGTGGATCAGGCCGCGGGTGATCGCCACGCGCTGCTGCATCCCGCCGGACAGCTCCCAAGGATAGCGGTGCTCGAAGCCGCGCAGCCCCACCAGCGCGAGCAGGTCCAGCGCGCGCGACCGGTTGCCGCTGCGTCCCAGCCGCTGCACGTCGACCGGCAGGAGGACGTTGTCGAGGACCGTCCGCCAGGGAAACAGCACCGGGGATTGGAACACGACGCCGATGTCGCGGCGCGGGCCGGTGATGGGAACGCTGCGCAGGTGGACCTGACCGCACGTCGCCGGGAGCAGCCCCGCGAGGATCTTGAGGAGCGTCGACTTGCCGCAGCCCGAGGGCCCCACGATGGCGACGAACTCGCCTTCTCCGACGGTAAAGTCGATCCCGTCCAGCGCCAGGACCGTGCCGCGCGCGGTCCCGTACTCCTTGCGCAGGCCCTTCACGGCGATCACCTCGGCGGCCCGGGCCATCGCGCCTCCCCAATTGTACTTTACCACCCCAGCCGCGGCCGTATCCGGCGGCGCCGTGCTTTACACCGCGGCCCCACGAGCGCTACGCGATAGACTCAGGGACATGGACCAACGCGAGCGAGCGCTGGCGGAGGCGTTCGACGGCCAGGCCGCGCGCTTCGAGCGGGCGCCCGTGCAGACCGACCCGGTTGCCCTGGCCCGCATGGTGGAGTTCGCCGGCTTGCAACCCGACTCGCGCGTGCTCGATGCAGGCTGCGGCCCCGGCCTGGTAGCCGAGGCGTTCCTCGCCGCCGGACATCGGGTGCACGGTGTGGATCTCGCCGGCGAGATGGTGCGCCGGGCGCGCGAGCGGTGCGCCCGGTTCGGCGCCCGCGCGCGCTTCGAGCAGGGCTCGGTCGCAGGGCTTCCGGCGGAAGCGCCGTTCGACGCGGCCGTGTCGCGATTCGTGGTCCACCACGCTGCCGATCCCGTGGCGTTCCTCCGCGCCAAGGCCGAGCGCGTCCGTCCCGGCGGAGCGGTCCTGGCGAGCGATCACATCACCGACCCCGATGCGCAGGCCGCCCGCTGGCACCAGGAGATCGAGCGCGCCCGCGACCGGACCCACGAGAGGAACCTCACCCCGGGCGAGCTGGCGGACGCCTTCGGACGCGCCGGGCTCCGGGAGGTCCAGCTAGCCGAGGACGGCTTCGAGCTGGATTTCGACGAGTGGTTCGATCGCGGGACGCC
>DATFUN010000389.1:0-2651 GCA_035260805.1 Myxococcales bacterium
GACGGGAAGCTCGGCATGGTGGACGAGCGCGTCATGGCGCTGCTCTTCGCCGCCGACCGCCTCGACCACCTCGATTCGCAGATCGAGCCGCGCCTCGCGCGCGGGGAGGACGTGATCCTCGATCGCTACATCCTGAGCTCGCTGGCGTACCAGGGCGCGAGCGTCTCGCACGACTTCATCCAGGCCGCCAACCGGTACGCGCGCAAGGCGGACCTGACCCTGTTCCTCTACGTGCCGGCCTCCCTCGCGCTCGAGCGCGTGAGGCAGCGGGGCGCCAAGCTGGAGCGGTACGAGACGCCCCAGCACATGCAGCAGATCGAGCGCGAGTACAATCGGCTGGTGGGGACCCTGGCCAGCGTGGTGTCGATCGACGGCACGCGGCCGATCCGCGAGGTCGCCGAGGCTTGCGCAGGGGCTGTGCAGCAGCAGCTCGGTTAGGGGGAAGATGGCCGCGTCGTTCGCACAGCGCGAGAGCGTCCTCGGCGAGCTGCAGATCGTCCGCAAGATCCGCGAGACGGTGCGGCGCTGGTGGGGCATCGAGCTGTCCTTCACCGACGCCAAGGGATTCGTGGTCGACCACGGCAAGGGCATCCTCATCCCGCCCTCGAACCGCATGTGCACCGCCTGCCTCGGCGACAGGGTGGGGTTCCAGCGCTGCAACGAGAGCATCGAGAAGGCGGTGCGGAACTTCGGCAGCGATCCGGCGCCCGCCCGACTCCTGGGCCCCTGCCACATGGGCCTGGAGATCGTGGCGGCACCCATCTCTTTTGGAGGCGATCGCCAGGGCTCGCTGTTCGCCTGCGGCTTCGTGGTCGGCGAGAAGGTCGACGCCGCGCGGGCGTTCGCCGTCGACAACGCCCGCAGGCTGCAGCTCCCGGTCATCCAGCCGGATCAGGGGTTCGACACCGTCGCCCGCATCGAGTCGCGCGACGTGCCGCGCCTGACCGACCTCATCGACACCACCGTCGAGGAGATCGCCGCCTACCAGAACGCGGTCGCCGAGCGGGAGCGCAACATCCAGGCGCTCCGGCGCGAGCTGACCGGGCGGTACCGCTTCGCCGACATCGTGGGGAAGAGCGCGCCCATGCAGCGGCTCTACGCGCTGCTCGACAAGCTGGTCGGCTCCGACATCACGGTGCTCGTCACGGGCGAGAACGGCACCGGCAAGGAGCTGATCGCCCGGGCGCTGCACTACAACGGGCCGCGCAAGGACAAGGCGTTCGTCGCCACCAACGCTTCCACGCTCAACGACAACCTGCTCGAGAGCGAGCTGTTCGGGCACGTCAAAGGGGCCTTCACCGGCGCCGGGCGCGACAAGACGGGCTTGTTCAAGGCGGCCGACGGAGGCACCTTCTTCCTCGACGAGGTGGGCGACATGTCGCCCGCCATGCAGGTGAAGCTCTTGCGCGTCCTGCAGGAAGGGACCTTCGTGCCGGTGGGCGCCACCAAGGCCGAGCGCGTGGACGTGCGCATCATCGCCGCCACCAACCGCGACCTGCGCGAGATGGTGGCGCGGCGCCAGTTCCGCGAGGACCTGTTCTACCGGCTGCACGTGGTGAACATCGAGGTGCCGCCGCTGCGGCAGCGCGTCGACGACCTGCCGCTCTTGACCGGCCACTTCCTCCAGCAGGCGGGGCAGCGCACCGGCCGGCCCGCCAAGAAGCTGCACCCGGACCTCCTGCGCAGCTTCTACGAGCGGCGCTGGCCGGGGAACATCCGCGAGCTGGAGAACGACATCGAGCGTCTGGTGGTGCTCTCGGGAGAGGCGGAGATCATCCCGCCCGAGCTGGGCCAGCACGGGCGCGCCATGCCCCAGGAGGGCCAGGTCAGCCGCTTCGCCGCGCTGGTCGAGCAGGGGCTGGGCAGCGATCTGGCCACCGCGGTCTGCCAGCTGGAGAAGGACCTGATCGCCTTGGGCCTGCGCGAGACGCACGGCAACAAGTCGCGGCTCGCCGCGCGCCTGGGCGTGTCGCGCACCACGTTGATCAAGAAGATCCGCGAGTACGGCCTGGACCAGACCGACCCGGGGCGGACCAATCCGGGGATCGAAGAGTGAGCACAGCCGCGATCGTCGTCATCGGCAACGAGATCCTCTCTGCCAAGGTGTCGGACGAGAACGGCCCCTGGCTCTCGCGCGAGCTGCGCGGCCTGGGCGTCGATCTGCGGCGGATGGAGACCATCCCCGACGAAGTGCCGGTGATCGTCGACTCGCTCCGGCGGGCGCTCGCCTCGGCGAAGTGGGTGTTCACCAGCGGCGGGATCGGTCCCACCCACGACGACGTGACCATCGCCGCGGTGGCGGAATGCTTCGGCAGGAAGGTGGTCCCCGACGAGCGGATCCTCTCCGCCTTGCGCGCCCACCTGGGCGACCGGCTGAATCCCGCCCTGCGCAGGCTGGCCGACGTGCCGGAGGGGGCGACGGTGGACTGGTCTCCGGGATCGCGGTTCCCGGTCGTCTCCCTCGAGAACGTGGCGGTACTGCCGGGGCCGCCCGCGCTGTTCAAGGAAGGATTCGCGCGCATCCGCGACCGGTACCGCGCCCCTCCCATCTTCTCGCGCGCGATCTACTTCGGCATCGGCGAGGGCACGCTGGCCGAGCACCTCGACGCGGCGGTCGCGCGCTTTCCCTCGGTGTCCATCGGCAGCTACCC
>DATFUN010000390.1:0-3283 GCA_035260805.1 Myxococcales bacterium
GGTGCGCGCGGCCGCCGCCATGCCCAGGATCGGCGGCAGGAGCGACCACCATCCCCAGGACGACCGCACGGCCGCCGCGGCCGCGCACCCGCCGCCCACCGCCGCGAGCAATGCCAGCTGTCCGGCGAGGGGCGTGCGCAAGACCTGGAAGCGGACCGCGACCGGCCAGGTGGACCGCGGTGCCCCGCGGTCGCGCAGATCGGGGACACCCAGGCTGCCCACCAGCAGGGCCGCGGTCGCCACCAGCGGGGCCAGCCGCGGCTCCGCCACGCCGAGTGCGAGCCCCAGGCCGCAACCCAGGCCCTGCGCCACGTCGAGCCAGGAGTACGCGGCCGCCCGCCGCTCCACGGTGACCGCGTCGGCCATCGCCGCCGCGCACAGGTCCGCGACGGCCGGGATCGCCGCGGCGACGGCGCCCAGCCCGTCCGCGAAGCTCACCGTGGCGAACCCCTGCAGCAGCAGCGAGAAGGCGAGGAGCGTGAAGGCGATCGCTCCCCGCGGGATCCGGGTGCCCAAGAAGGCCCAGAGCGGCCGCGCGATGCGGCAGCCGGCGAACGCCAGCGCGGCCCACGCCGGGCCCCGGTGGTAGAGAAGGCGCGCGAACCAGATCCACGCCGCCAGCTCCGCTCCTCCGGCCAGGAGCGCGAGGCGGCCGGCGAAGCGAGCCTCGTCCGCGAACAGGCGCGGGCGCACCGGGGGCGCGGGCTGAATGGGGAAACGCGAGAGCTTGGGGCCGGTCGGGGCGAATTCGTCGGGGAGCTTGTCGCCCGTCACGGGATGAACGTACACCACCTTCAGCGCCAATGTGATCCGCGTCACACGCGTGACGAGTCCACTCGCCGCGGGTTCCCCTGCCTCGCTCCCCGGGGGCTGCGCTAGAGTCCGCTGCATGGAGCCCCTGCCCGCCGAGGCGCGCATCGCACCCGCGCCGGCGAAGTGCGCGCACTGCGGCGGACCGTTCACGCCGTCGCTCGGGGATCAGTGGCTCTGCGATGCATGCCAGGGGCTGGTGCCGCCCGAGCCGCGCTCGCATCTGCGCGAGAGCGACGTCGCGGGCTGCAAGCTCATCCACCAGCTCGGCGCGGGGCGCTTCTCCACCTCCTGGCTGGCGGAGGCGCCGGACGGTTCGTCGGTGGTGGTCAAGCTGCTGCACGCGTACGCGCCCGACCCCGTCACCGTCCAGCGGTTCCTGGCCGAGGTGCATCGGGTAGCGCCGCTGCCGGCGATGGAGCACGGGTCGGTCGCGCCGCTGCTCACCGGCGGCGTGCAGCTGGCCAGCGCGCTGTTCCTCGTCTACCGGAGCGGCGGAGACTCGACCCTGGCCGACGAGCTGCGTTCGCGCGGACGCATCGTCGCCTCGCGCGCGCTGGAGCTGGGGGCGCAGCTCGCCGACGCGTTCGGCGCGTTGCACGCCGCGGGGGTGCTGCACCTCGATCTGAAGCCTTCCAACGTCGGCCTCCAGCGCGACGCCGAGGGGACGGAGCACGCCGTGCTGCTCGATTCCGCGACGGCGCATCTGCTAGGGCGCGCGGACGTCCGCGACGAAGGCCCCCTGCCCCTCTCCACGGCCGCGTACATCTCTCCCGAGAAGGCCGGCGGCGGAGCCGCGGGTCCGCGCTCCGACTTGTATTCGCTGGGTGCGCTCCTCTTCCAGTGCATCTCGGGCCGCCTGCCGGTGCTCGGCTCCACCGCCGAGGAGATGATCGCCGCGCATCTCGAGCAACCGCCCCTCTCGCTGCGCGACGTCGGCCGCAAAGCGCATCCGCAGCTCGAGGCCGCGCTCGCGCGCGCTCTCTCCAAGGACCCCGAGCAGCGGTTCGGAAGCGGCGAGGAGATGGCGGAGGCGCTCCGCGCGCTGAACCCGGTGGCCGACCGCGCGGGCGCGGGAGCGGAACCGCCGGCGCCCATCCCGGATCCCATTCCCGTCCTCGCCTTGCCCGCCGCGGACGACGCCGCCGCGCAGCGCGCCTCGCGTGCCGCGGGAGCGCACCCGCCAGGCCGCTCGGGCGGGCGGATGCGGGTGGTCCTCGCAGCGGCCTCGATCGGCGCGGTGGCGCTGGTGGCCGGGACCGCCGCCCTGAGGCGCAGCCCCCCACGTCCGGCGTCTCCGTCTCTTGCCGCGGCGCAGGCCGCACCCGAGCTGGTCCCGGCCGCGGCGGCGGCACGCGACGCCGCCGAAGCAACCGAAGCGGAGGAGATCGGAGGGCCGGCGCGGGCCGCGCTCCGGCGCGCCCAGCTGCAGGTTACCGCCGGCGATGCGCGGGGCGCGGAGAAGACGCTCCTTCCCCTGCTGGCGCAAGCCGGGCTGCCTCGGCGCGACCTTTCCCACGCCATGCGGCTGCTGGGGTCGGCCGAGGCGCGACGCGGTCACCCGAAGTCCGCCGTCGAGTGGTACCGCAAGTCGCTGCGCCTGACCGACGACGCCGCCGAGCGCGAGCGCGTGGTGCGGATCATCCAGCACCTCAGCCATCCGTAAACCCGGCCCGATCCGGCGGGCTACGACTCGCGGAGGGTCGCCGGCATGGCCGCGGACGGGACCGGACGCATCAGCGGCGGCGACGGCGGATCGCCGCGAGCAACCCCAGCAAACCGATCGCCTCCCACCCGCCGCCGTTCGCCGAGCAGCCGCATTCGCCCTTGTTCTGGATCCAGATCGCCACGCCGGGCGAAAAGCCTTGGTTGCCCTCCGCATCCGTCGCGCCGGCGCTGAGCAGGTGCGGGCCGTCGTCCGCGGACTTCGTATTCCACATCCACTCCGCCGGAGAGATGACTGACTGGAGCCCGGGGATCTTCTGGCCGTCCAGGTACAGCTCTAGGCTTTTCAAGGTGGTTCCGAGGCTCGCTCCTCCGGTCGCCGCGACGCGCGTGGTTCCATTGATTTGCGAGTACGGCTTGGGGTCGACGATGGTCGCGGCCGGCGGGAAGAGCGTACGCAGCCGGACCACCGTGTTGCGCGAGGTGAACTTGCCCTCCGCGGTGACCTTGATGTTGCTCTGTCCCGGGGAGAGGAACGGGGCGCTTTGCAGGTGAAGCGTCGTCGAGTCGCCCACGCGGACGTAGACGGGATCGAAGGACGCCTGCACCCCGCGGGGAATCCCGGATGCCGAGAAGATGACGACCTCCGGATCTCCGAACAGGGGCGAGACCAGGATCCGGACGTCCGCGCTCCGGCCCGCTTCGAGCGTGGTGCTGGGCTTTTCGGCGGAGATGGCGAAATCGCTGTCGATCACCGCGACGCTCGCAGCCGCTGTCTGCTGGACGCTGCCGGCGGTCGCCTGGACGG
>DATFUN010000391.1:0-4938 GCA_035260805.1 Myxococcales bacterium
ATGCGGTGGCGCCCCTCGGCTCGGTAGGCGGCGACCGACGCCGCATGCGCCCGCATCAAGTTGTGCGAAGCGCGAGGCGCCTCGAACGGGCTGCGATGGCCCGGCGCCAGCGTGCCGTGCAGGTAGCCGCCGTCGGAAACCACCCACGGTTCGTTCAAGGTGACCCACAGCTTGACGCGACCGTCCAGCCGCCGGAACACTGCGCGCGAGTAGTCGGCGAACCAGTGCGCGACCTCGGGGTTGAGCCATCCGCCGCGGTCGTCCAGCGCGGCGGGAAGGTCCCAGTGGTAGAGCGTGGCCATGGGCTCGATCCCCTGGGCGAGCAGCTCGTCCACGAGGCGATCGTAGAAGTCGAGCCCCTTTGCATTGATGGCCCCGGTGCCCTCGGGGAGCACGCGCGACCAGGCGATGCTGAAGCGGTAGGCTTTGAGCCCCAGCTCGCGCATCAGCGCGATGTCCTCCCGGAAGCGCCGGTAGTGATCGCAGGCCACGTCCCCGGTGTCGCCGTTGCGCACCCTCCCGGGCGTGTGCGCGAAGCGGTGCCAGATGCTCGAACCGGCACCGTCGCTCACCGGCGAGCCTTCGATCTGATAGGCCGCGGTCGCCGCGCCCCAGAGGAAATGCTGCGGGAAGTTGTAGTCATCGTTCATGTCGGACCTCGAGCATCTCTAGCCCAGCTCGACGCGGAGGACGTCGGGCGCGTCCGCGCGCCGATGCGCGGTCCAGGCGTCCAGCGGAATCGCCGCGCCGCCGGCCCGGTATGGGTTGTCGACGCGGGTGAACGCCAAGGGCCGTCCGTTGAGGGCGATGAGCCGCGGCGAGTAGCCATGTCTGTCGACCTGAACTTCCACGTGCAACCGGCGCCCCAGCACCGACAGCTCCGCGCGCAGCCCGCTCAGTTCCGGCGCGATCACCGGGTCGATGACCAGAGCGGCTCCGTCGCGGCGCACTCCCAACAGGCCGGTCACGAGGAGCGAGAGCGCGACTCCCGGCCCGCTCGAGTACACGCGCCAGCCGCCGTCCAGGGCAACCGTCCCTGCAGCCACCTGCGCGTAGTCCTCCTGCGCCTGGTACCGGTCGCGAAATGCAGCGTCGGAGCTCGCGAAGTAGCAGTTCGCCTGGCGAAGGCTGGCCTGCGGCAATCGCTCCCGCAATTGCACCGGGTGCGCGAGCGCCAGGGATCGCAGCAGGCCCTGTGCATCGCCGACGTGGGCTTGCATCTGCGCGTACCGCAGGTGCGCATGCGTGTACATGATGCCGATCTCGCGCCCGAAGAAGGCGCTGCTCTCCGCGCGCTGGAACAGCCGCTCCGGGCCTCCGCGGTAGGGCAGGGGGCGATCGAACAGGCGTGCGCCGTCCGGGCCCCACAGGTGCTCGCGCATGATCGTCAGATGCGCCGCGGCCTCCTCGGGCGTGCACAGGCCCTCCAGGATGGCGTGCATCATGGGCAGCAGGCTGTAGCGCACGCCGGTCTGGCGATCGCGGGGGTGGAGCAGCAGCTCGTCGACAGCGCCCGCTGAGAAGACCCCGTAACCAGCGATGACACCGTCGGCCATCAGATACGTTCTGAAGTCACGCCGGATGTGGAGGATCTCGGCCTCCAGCCTGGCGGCTCGCTCCGCGTGGCCTGCGAACCGCAAGGCTTTGGCGAGAGCGGCGAGGGTCTGATGGTGTAGCGTCACGGTCCAGGCGCTGCACAGCCTCTCGCGCATGGACGGGTCGGCGGGCTGTAGAGAGTCGTTCCAGTCGCCGTGGCCGTACGCCGCCAGCGCGGTGCCGGCCACCCGGCGCCGCGCGATGACGTCGAGGGCGCGCTCGACGTGCTGCAGCAGCGTCGCCGGTGCCTCGCTGGCGCCTCGTCCGCCATGGAAGGGCACCTGCGCATCGAACAGGGAACCATCGCTCGTGCCCAGCACGGTTCGCGCGAGCGCGAGCAGCGGCCAGAAGACGATGTCGCCGTGCGAATCGCTCGCCCGCAGGTCGCGCTCGCGCTCGATGAACTGGAACCACTGCGGCCAGTCGCCGTCGGCGTTCTGCGCGGCGAAGACCCGCAGCACCAGGTCGCGGGCGGCTTCCGGGCAGTCCAGCGCCAGAAGCATCTCCAGGGGGCCCTGGCACGCGTCGCGCGTGCCCCAGCCCCCGCCGGAGTACTGCTCGAGCCCTCGCGGCGAGAGGTAGTGCACCAGGGCGTTGTTCAGGAGCCACGGTAGCATCTCCGCCAGGCGGCGCACTTCGCGCGCAGCGCCGTTCTCCCCCGATGCTCGCAGCGCCGGCAGCGGGAGCGGCGAGGGTAAAGATGGCGCGCCGCGCACCAGCCTCCCCGACAGCTCCAGGCCAAAGGAGCTGCTGGGCTCGCTCTCCACGCAGAGGAACGGCAATCCTCGCGGCCGGCCATCCGTGAACAGGCGTCCGTCGCCCCGCACTACGACAGGAGCCGTGTTTTCGGGCAGCACCACGGCGAACCCCCCGCCCGGGAAGCGCGCGTGCAGCTCACTGCCCTCGGGAACGCCGACGAAGACTTCCTTGCCTTGCACGCGCCAGGCGACAGGCGTTGCGGAGTTGCCGTCGTCGCCACCCAGCGCCAGGTGCAATGTCGAGAGCCACGCCACTCGCGGGCCGTCGAGAACGCGCGCCCGCAGGCTCAGGGCATTCCTCCCGGCTTCCGCTGCGCTGACGACCTCGACGACGCCGCGGGCGTGCCGGTAGATCCAGCGGCAGGATTCAGGCCGCATCTCGAATGCCGAGGGCACACTGAGGAGCTGCCAGGCGCCGTCGACTTGCACGAACAGACGCAAGCCGTGTGAGCGGAAGAGCCCGAGCCAACTGTGCTGGGTGGACAGGAACCGGTTGACGCTGACGTGGCCCTGCGTGACCATCGAGTGGAAGACGCCCGACATCCACACCGTAGAAGTCAGCGACGACTCCTCCGGGACGCGGGCCTGCCCTGTTCTCAATAATTGGCCGTGCGGGCGCTGGGTCCGCGCCTCCTTGGCGCGCAGCACCACGTGGGCGTTCTCACCGCAGAAGAACGAGAGCAATTCGCCGCCGTCGCGCTCCTCGTGGCGCCGCTCGGCGCCGAAGAGCCGTACCAGCTCCGCCTCCTCCAGGTCGCGGCACTCGAGCATGGGGGCGGTCGCGAACAGCGTGCCGCCGCCGGGCTGATCGTCCTCGCGCGGCGGGATCGAGGGCGGCAGCTCCAGCGAGGTGGCCCAAGAGAGCGCGGGATCCACGGCAGAGAGATCCTCCGCCGAGGTGGCCAGCGGGTGATCGGCCTGCAGCGCCACGAAGAACCCGCCCGCCCAGCGGGCGCCGGGGGACAAGGCTACGACCTCGTCCTGGACAGCTGCGATGGCGTGCTCGTGCTGTAATCGCTGCCCCGGCAGCCCGTTCGACACCCCGCTCGGGAAGCCGCCCAAGCGCTGCGCGAGCCCGTGGAGCTGCAGGCCGTCGGTGGCGAAGGAGACGCCGCGCCGGAGCGAGCCGACGACGGCCCAGGGATGCCGGCCGTCCTGGGCGAGGTTCTGCCGGGCGGCCACCACCCAGCCGCAGCGCGCGTGTTCCCACTCGCTCAGGTCGACGTAGTGGCTGACGTAGTACTCGTTCAGGCGCACGGCGCCGTAGCTCGCGAGCGCGAGATCCTGGCCGAAGATTAGATCTGCGCGGAGCTCTTCGTGGGAGCGGTTCACGAGTCGCACCTGCCAGCACCAGGTGGGCCGGTCCTCGGCGAGGGCGAGGCGAATCTCGATGTGCATGCCCTGCCATTCGCCCGAGGCTCCAAAGCCCTCCGCCGAAGCTTGCCGCCGCAGAGGCGACTGCGGCCCGAGCAGCGGCACGGCTTCGACCTTCGCGCCGCGGTGCATCCGCAGCCACACGTTCGCGGGCGAGGGCTCCATGCCGTTGCCCATGAAGAGGTTCACCGCGACGCCGCCGAATCCGATTCGTCTCGCGCCGCCGTCGGGGTTGAGCTCCAGGCTCAGGCCGGCGGCATTGGTGAGGCGCAGTGCCTCGGAGGACACGGGTTGCGACTCGGATCCGAGGATGTCAGTCATGGTGGCCTTGCTCATGGATCAAACTGCACGGTCGCGGGTCCTCTGGGAAGGACCAGCTCGCGGCCGGTCCAGAGTAGCTCGCCGCCGTCGTGACGTGCCCGCGGCAACGGACCGGCCAGCGGCCACGCAAGGCGCACCCCGCCCCGGGGTGGCAAGAGCCCCCCGGCCAGCTCGAGAAGGATGCCCCTTCCCGAGGGTGTCAGCGCATAGCTCAGCGGACCCTGCGGCGTCGACATGTTCTTCACGGCGACGCCGGAAGCCATCCACTCGTCGCTCAGGCCCGCGCCCAGCACCAACGCGTCGTCCTCCTCCCGCTCGTAGGCGAACATGTCGAGCACCGAGCGCAGGTAGTCCGAGGCGACCCAGGCATGCGGCATGTCGCCGAGGAAGTGCGGCTCCCGGGGATTGGGCAGCACCACCTCGGCCCACTGGTTCCAGCCTTCCGGCCGCCGGTCGTGCATGAAGAACTTCAAGAGCTCGTGCGCCCGCCCGGGCTGCCCCAGCCGCACCAGCGCCCCGACCATGCGCAGCTCGTAGGGCGTGTAGTCCTTCCACGGGCGCGTTCCCGCAGCGCGCTGCCGGGCCTCCTGCCAGTAGCGCTCGAAGGTGGCCGTCAACAGTCGGGGTGGGACGCGCGACTGCGCGGGATTGAGCGCCACCGACGTCGACGTCGGGTCGAAGTCCCCGCGGTCGGCCGCGCCTGGGATGGCGTCCATGCCGAAGAGCGTGGCGGAGGCCTCGAGCGACTGCGCGAGCTCGGCCTGGAGCTCGTCGCGCCACTGCGCCCACTCCGTCGCTCGCGCCGTCTGGCCCAGGGCTTGCGCGATGACCACCGCATCCTTGTAGCCGCGCAGCGCCCAGAAGTCGTCCCAGTAGGAGAAGGCCGGCT
>DATFUN010000392.1:0-3752 GCA_035260805.1 Myxococcales bacterium
GTCGACCACGCCGCGGCGATCTTCATCGAGCAGGTCGTGCGCCGCGGAATGACCGCTCCCCGCGGGCTGCCGCGCCTGTGGTCGCTCTGCGAATCCAAGCTGGAGTACATGCAGCGCGAGGTCTTCCGCGGCGGCTGCTTCTTCGCCGCCGCATCGGCCGAGTTCGACGGGCGCCCCGGGGCGGTGCGCGAGCGCATCGCCGGGCACATGAAGAGCTGGGTCGAGCTGCTCGCCGGAGCCGTACGGCGGGCACAGGACGAAGGCCACCTCCAGGCCGACATCGATCCCGCGCAGCTCGCGTTCGAGATCGACTCGCTCGCGCAGGGCGCGAACTGGGCATACCAGCTCTTCGGCGACCGCATCTCGTTCGACCGCGCGCGCCGCGCGACCAAGGCCCGGCTCGACGCTGCCGCCGCGCGGCCCCTGCCGAAGTCCGATCCACGCAGGCCCCGGCGCAAGCCGGCTGCAAACCGCCGCTGAAAAAAGGTCCAGACAACGGAGGCACCGATGCGCGCCATCCTGTACTCGCCAGAAAACAGCACGAACGTTCGGTTTGTTTCGCCCGAAGCGCCGGACGCCGCCGGACAGGTCCCGGAGCGGCCCGCCCCTCCACTGCCCGTGCGCCTGCCCCACCGAGGACCCTCCCCCTGGCTGCGCGCCGGCTTCCGGGTTGCCTCTGCGATCGCGCCCCCGCTCGCCGTGCGTCTGGCCGAGCACGCGTTCGGCACGCCACCCTACGTCGAAGCGCGCCCGTCCCCGGTGCTCGAAGAAGGCCATCGCTTTTACCTGACGGTCGGTGGCGAGCGGCTGGCCATCTGGTCCTGGGGCGACGGTCCAGTGGCGCTTCTGCTCCACGGCTGGGGCGGCCGCTCGGAGCAGCTCGTTTCCTTCGTGTCGCCCCTGCTGGCCGCCGGTTACAGCGTGATGGCGCCGGACGCGCCCGGGCACGGCTCGTCGACCGGGCGCGGCTCCTCCATCGTCGCCTTCGCCGACGCACTGGAGGCGCTCAGCGCGCGCTTGGGTCCCGTGCACGCGTTCATCGGCCACTCCGGAGGCGCTGCCGCCGGCGCGCTCGCCATCCATCGCGGGGTGCCCGTCCGACGCGCCGTGTTCCTGGCCCCGGTGGCCAGCATGACGGACGTGGTGATGCGCTTCTCCTGGCAATTCCACATCCCGCCCTGGATCGCCGACGCGATGCGCCGCCGGTTCGAGTCGCGGATCGGAGTCCCCATGTCGGCGCTCGAGGTGCCCACCCTCGCGCGGGGCGCAAGCACGCCGCTGCTCGTCTTCCACGATCCGGAGGATCGGGAGGTGCCCTGGCACGACGCGGCCGCCATCGCGCATGCGTGGCCGGGCGCGCGCCTGGTCGACGTTCCACGGGTGGGACACAACCGGATCCTGCGGGACCAGACCGTGGTCGAGCAGGCGGTCTCTTTCCTGGGATCGGCTGCCTGACTACGTCCGCCGTGGCCCGCGGCGTGGAAAAGCGCAGCGCGGCGGCGACTGAAAAGAACGAGGCCCGCGGCCCAGGAAACAGGGCTCGCAGGCCTCGTGAAGTCAGCGTGCCCGGCGGCCCAAAGGCCCGCCCTGCGCGCATTCCCCTTCGGAGGATTCAGACCATCGGTCGCTGCACCGTGCAGGTCACCCTGCCCGGCACTGCCTCTCGTGAAGGTTCGGTGCTCCTCGGAGTCTTGTCTGCGGCCGGATTGCGGGGGTATCGGGTTCCCCGCACCCGCCGAGGCTCGGCATTTCTGCCGGGTCCAGCGGATCTGTCCGACCGCCATCCGCCGCGAGCTTTCGCACGCGGCTTCATCCTCCCTCGAGCTTTCCGCCTCCTCCAGAGTACTGCGACCGACGACCTGCCCTCGGTACCCCGGACGACCTCGCGACCGTCCGAAGGCCAGAGAGCGCCTCCCTTGGGGTTCCAATTCCCTCATCGCGACATCAGCAGGCGACGTCCACTGGTGCCCGGGGTTCCCACCCCCCGAGCTGACGGTCCGTCCTCGACGTTTCGCACGTCCTCGACGATTTGCTCCGCCACCTGCCTTGCGGGTTTGTTTCGCCCCGCAGCCGCGTCCAGGGTTTGCCCTTCAGGGGTTTGTCCCTCTCCGCGGAGCCGTACCGGCTTTCGCCGGCCGAGTCATGCCCTCTTGCCGTTGGATGGAGGCGCCTGCGGTTTGACCCGCGCCGGCGACCCCATCCTCGTCTTCAGGGCCTTGCTCCCCGCGGAGAGTGCGGTGACGGCGGAACCGGTTAGAGCCCCGACCGATCCGCGCCCCTCCTGGGCTTCGCCTCCTCCGGGTCTTCCTTCCCCGCACCGTGGAAACGCCTTCGCGTCCCCTCCGCCCACGACCTTCACCGCAACGAGCCCGTTGCGGCCGGTCCTCGGCGTATCGCCGGTGCGAGGCTCGGTTTGCCTGGGACCAGGCTACCGACCCGCACGAGGTTTCTGGCCTGAACCCCCGCCCTCCTTTCGCAAGACGGGTTCGAGGCCTCGCGTCTGGCGAACCACCGGGCCGCCGGACACGCAGGACCTATGAGCACGGCTCGTGCCAGCACGTTCACCACGTAACTAAGTGAATTTGCATGTGTACGATGTTTGCGTACTGTCCCGCCTTTGCACGGGGTCCTGTGGATGGTCTGTGGTCCGCGACCGAAGTGCATGTGGGCGAGCTGTGGATACGATGACGATGGCCGCAATGAACCAGGCTGTGAACTGACCAGTGGCTGGACGATCCGTCCATGCTGCGCACACGGCCAGCGCCGCCCTTTTCTCCCGCGCTCCCTGTCAGGTTTTTGAGTCCTTACCGCAGCTCGGCGGCAGCCGCCGACGCCGTCGCGGGGATGCAGTCGGTCACGCGTGCGGTCCCGCAGCGGAGCGAGGCGGTGGCGCCGTCGCGGGGCACGTCGAGTGCGGCGTGGGTGGTGGGGATGGGAGGCAGATTGCGGTGGCGGAGTTGCTCGTCCACGGCGCGCACCTCGGTGGTGGCCAGCTGGTCGAACTCGGCCCGCACTTCCGACAGCTCGCGGCCGAGCACGTCGATGCGGTCCAGCTGGTACTTCGCCGGGGAGCCCTCCCACTGCACGAACGCGCCGTAGAGCAGATCGGCGTGCTCCCGGATGCGCTCCTCCCCGGTGATGGCGCCGCCCTCCTTGGTGGCGACGATCTTCTTCTTCACCTCCTCCAGGCGGCCGGAGAGCCCGCGCAGGCGCGCGCCCAGCGTATCCGCCTGCGGAAGCGCCTGGGTCCGCGCCTCGATCGCCGCCCGGGCCCCGTCGATCCGATCCACCAGCCCGCTCATGTCTCCGAAGAGCGCGTGCATGCGCATTCCCGCGTCGAAGTTCGCCCGCCGCTCCGCGACGCCGTACGGGGCGCGCCGGTCGATGGCCACCGTGAGCTTCGTCTCCAGCACCTGCGCGCCTTTGGTGAGCCGCACCGTGTACGTTCCGGGCGGCACCCGTGGACCCTGCACCGCGTTGGTAGCGAGCTGCGCCGCGCGCGGGACTCGCGGAGCCGGCATGCGCATGGTCCAGGCGACGCGGTTGAGACCGCGCCGCTTGGTGGCGGAGATCGTCTCGACCACCTTGCCCCGGGCGTCGAGCACCTCCAGCCGGATGGGCCCGAAGAGGTGGCGCGTACGCTGGTACCAGGTGATCACGGCACCGCCGACGGGGTTCTCGCCCGAGAAGGTCGCGTCGCCCTCGGGCCAACCGCCCTGCGCCGGCATCCGCTGCTGCGGCGGGCGTCCCGG
>DATFUN010000393.1:0-2793 GCA_035260805.1 Myxococcales bacterium
GCACGACGTTCTTCATTGCCGGGCGGGCCAGCCGGTCGGGCCAACGGGTCTTGAGGAACCGCTGGATGAACAGGTCGGGGTTCTGCGCGTAGATCACGCCGTCCGGCGCGACCGAGCGCGCCAACAGCTCGGTGGTGTAGCCGGCGCCCGCTCCCAGCTCGGCCACCTTCATCCCCGGTTGCAGGCGGAGGAACACGAGCGTCTCGGCAGGCTTGCGGCCTGCGTCGAGCGCGCGGTCCTCCGGCGTCCGATCCGGCGCATCGACCGCGGCCTGGGCCCGCGCGCGTGCGCCGTCGTCGGCCGCCGGCTTCTGCGCTCCCGCGCAGGCGAAGAGGAGCAGCGCTGCGAGGGGAGAGACGATCCTCATGGGTTCCTCCGGGAAGAACGCCTCCTCTACACCGTCTTTCGCCGCGCCGCGAGGGACCGCGACCCTTCCTGCCGGCCGCCTCGGCGGGATGACGAAGTTGCGCCGCGCGCCCGCTTCCGCGACAACGCAAGGAACATGGCCCCTCCCGCCCAGGTGTTGATCGTGGACGACGAGCGCGACCTGGTCCGCCTGCTGGAGTTCAACCTCCAGCAGGCGGGCTTCGAGACCGCCGTCGCATACGGAGGCGAGGAGGCGCTCCACAAGGTCAGGCAGCGCACGCCCGACCTGGTGGTCCTCGACCTGATGCTGCCCGACATACCGGGGACCGAGGTCTGCCGGCAGATCAAGGCTTCCCCGCGGACCCGCCACGTTCCCGTGCTGATGCTCACCGCGCGGACCGACGAGGTGGACCGCGTGGTCGGATTCGAGGTCGGCGCCGACGACTTCGTGACCAAGCCCTTCAGCGTCCGCGAGCTGGTCCTCCGGGTCCGCGCGATCCTCCGCCGCGGCGTCGGCGTCGAGGCCGAGCAGGAGCGCGACCAGGTGGGGCCGATCCGCGTCGATCCCGGCGCGCACCGCGCGTTCGTCGAAGGGCAGGAGATCGCGCTCACCGCGCTGGAGTTCAAGCTGCTCACCACCTTCATGTCGCGCGTGGGCCGCGTGCAGACGCGCGAGTCGCTGCTGCAGGACGTCTGGGGCGTGTCCAGCGACCTGCAGACCCGTACGGTGGACACGCACGTCAAGCGCCTGCGCGAGAAGCTGGGCGCCGGGCGGGAGCTGATCGAGACGGTGCGAGGCATCGGCTACCGCATGGTGGAGCCCTGACTCGAGGAGCACGCATGCTGGAGGGGAAGATCGCGCTGGTGACAGGGGCGTCGTCGGGGATCGGGCTCGCGGTGGCTCGCGCGGTGGTGGCGGGCGGGGGCAAGGTGGCGATGGTCGCCCGCACCGAGGCCAAGCTGCGGGAGGCCGCGCGTGAGCTGGGCGAAGGCCGCGCCGCCGTCTACCCTCTGGACGTGACCGACCTGGCGCGGCTCGAGGAGCTGCCCGCCCGGGTCCTGGAGCAGTTCGGCGCGCTCGACCTCGTGGTGAACAACGCGGGGCTCAACCACCGGGGGCTCGCGCTGCAGTACACGCCCGGGCAGCTGGGCGACGTGATCACCACCAACCTCACCGCTCCGGTGGTGCTCGCGCGCGCCGCGGCGCCCCACATCCGGGCGGGCGGCGCGATCGTGAACGTCGCCAGCCTGGCGGGCATGGTGCCGGTCCCGCACGAGGCGGCCTACAGCGCCTCGAAGGCGGGGCTGCGCGCGTTCTCCCGGGTCCTCCACGGGGAGCTGCGGGCCCGCGGCGTCCACGTCGGAATCGTGTCCCCGGGTCCGGTGGACACCAACTTCTTCGGCGACCTGGCCAAGGCGCCCGCGCTGAACTTCTCCCAGCCGATGAGCACCGCCGAGGAAGTGGCGGACGCCGTCCTCCGCTGCTGGCGGGAGCGCCTGCTGGAGATCGCGCTGCCCTGGTTTTCCGGCAAGCTGTGCACGCTGGGGTACCTCTCGCCGCGGTTCATGCGCCTCTTGCGGCCGGCGCTGGAGCGGCGTGGGGAGCGCAATAAACGGGCTCTGATGCAGCGGCGGGCCGCCCGCAAGCCGTAGCCGCGGTTCCCGGGGAGGCGGGCGGGTGGCGGGCCCCCAGCTCGGCGGGATGAATTCCCCACCCTGGGTGCGCAGTCTGCATCACGAGGCCACGCTACGGGAACCTACTGGGCCATCTTCGGCGTGGTGCTTTCCACGCTCGTCGTCCCCCTCCCCGAGGAGCTGGCGCTGCTCGGCGCCGGCTACCTGGCGCACCAGGGCGCCGCATCGCTGGTCGGGGCGTACCTGAGCGCGCTCGCCGGCGTCCTCATCGGCGATACCGTCACTTTCCTGCTCGGCCGGGGCCTCCTTCCGAAGTTCCTCGAGTCGCGCTGGGGCCGGAAGGTGGTGAGCGCAAACCTGCGTCATTGGGCGGAAGAGCTGGTGCGCGAGCACCCGATGCGCGCCATCCTGCTGGCGAGGTTCCTCGTTGGGCTCCGGGGCCCGGTGTACCTGGCCATCGGTGCCGCGAGGCCCCCCGCCTGGAAGTTCATCGCGATGAACAGCGCGGTCGGCATGGTCGAGGTGGGGATCATCGTCGGCCTTGGTTACGAGTTCGGCGCCTCGCACGAACTGGCCAAGGACTTGCGCTGGTTGGAGATCACCATCGGCATCACCCTGGCGCTGCTCCTGGTCGTCTTACCCCTGCTCCTGAAGCGTTTTCTCGAGAAGCGCCAACCCGCGTGAACGAGGGAAAACCCGGCATCGCGGGTCCCCCGGATGGACCTGGCCGCCCCTCTTTGGGCACAATGGCACCCGATGGATCGTTTCGACCCCGTCCAAGCGCGCCGCGTG
>DATFUN010000394.1:0-3047 GCA_035260805.1 Myxococcales bacterium
GGCGTCCCATTGGTGGCCTGCGCCGAGGCTTTCACTCCCGGCACTTTGTCGTTCCAGAGCTGGGCGATGGCGTTCCCGATCGGGTAGTACGCGCCGCCCGTGGTCGCCGTCGCGACGTTGATGTCGACCGTCCGCGCGGGCGCCGCCGCGGGCTCCTGCCGCTCCTTGTCGGACTTGCCGCTGCTGCATCCGGCGATGCTCACAGCGACGAGACAGGCGACGCCCCTGCGCATGTCGACCCCCATTGGCCGCACCGGCCTTTGTGCTCGTCAAAAGCATAGCGCTCCCCCGGCGGCGGCGGCTACTCTGCGCGCCATGAAGAGCCGCTGGTCCGACGGCGAGGCGCGCAAGTTCTCCGATCGGTACGCCGCCCGGTGGGGCGAGGCCCTCGCCCTGCGCGTGTACACCTCGCGCCTGATCGGCGCCGATCCCGATCTCGTCATGCACGGCGGCGGGAACACCTCGGTCAAGATCGCCCTGCGGACGCTCCTGGGAGACGAGGCGGAAGCGCTCTGCGTGAAGGGGAGCGGGTGGGACCTCGATTCCATCGAGCCGCCCGGGTTCCCCGCGCTCGACCTCGCGTACCTGCGCCGGCTCCGCAAGCTCGAGGAGCTCGTAGACGAGGAGATGGTCAACCAGCTCCGCACGCATCTGTTCGACGCCTCCGCGCCCAACCCCTCGGTGGAGACGCTGCTGCACGCCTTCCTGCCGCACACGTTCATCGATCACACGCACGCCGACGCCATCCTGGCGCTGACCAACCAGCCCGATGGAGCCGAGCTGATCCGCAGTGCCCTCGGGAGCGAGGTGGTGGTCGTCCCCTACGTGATGCCGGGGTTCCGGCTGGCCAAGCTCGCCGCCGAGATGTTCGAGCGAATGCCCGACGCGCGCGGCATGGTGCTTCTCAAGCACGGGCTGTTCACCTTCGCGTCCGGCGCGCGCGAAAGCTACGAGCGCACCGTCGAGTACGTCGACCGGGCGGAGACGTTCCTGCGCAAGCGCGCCCGGTCCAGGGCTGCCCCGCGCGCACAGGAAAGCGCTGCCGCCGGAGCGCGGATGGCCCGCCTCGGGCCGGTCCTGCGCGGCCTGCTCGCCTCCCGCGGAGCCGGTCCCGATCAGACTGTCCGCCGCGTGGTGCTCGAGCACCGCGCCAGCGACGAGCTGCTCGCCTTGATCGCGGCGCCCGAGTGCACGTCGCTCGCCGGCCGCGGTCCGCTCACTCCGGACCACGTGATCCGGACCAAGCCGAAGCCGCTGTTCGTCCCGGAGCCCGCGCTCGACGACCCGGAGGCGTTCCGGGCGCAGCTCGCCAAGGCGATCGACGGCTACCGCGCCGCCTACGACGCCTATTTCGCTGCGCAGGTGCGCGCGAAGGGCGTCGCGCGCACCAAGCTCGATCCCGACCCGCGCGTGTTCCTCATCCCCGGGGTCGGGATCGTCTGCGCGGGCAAGACGCGCAAGGACGCCGCCATCGCCGCGGACATCTCGGAGCACACGCTGCGCATCAAGGACGCGGCCGAGGCGCTGGGGCGGTACGAGCCGCTCGACGATTCCGACCTGTTCGAGATGGAGTACTGGAGTCTGGAGCAGGCCAAGCTGGGCAAGGAAGCGGAGAAGCCGCTCTCGCGGCAGGTGGCGCTGGTGACCGGCGCGGCGGGCGCGATCGGGGTCGGAATCGGCGCCGAGCTGGCCAGGGCAGGCGCGCACGTGGTGCTCACCGACGTGGACGTGGAAGCGCTGGAGCGGGCGCGGATCAAGGTCGCGCAGGTCGGCGGCGCCAGCGCCTGCGCCGCTTTCCGGATGGACGTGACCGACGAAGCCTCGGTGGAAGCGGCCTTCGGTCAGGCCTGCCGCACGTTCGGCGGAGTGGACGTGGTGGTCGCCAACGCGGGCATCGCGCACGTGAGCGCGCTGGCGGACACCGACGCTCGCGAGTTCCGCAAGGTGATGGACGTGAACCTGGTCGGGTACTTCCTCACGCTGCGGGCGGCCGCGCGCGTCCTGCGCGCGCAGGGGACCGGCGGGAACGTCATCGTGAACGCGTCGAAGAACGTGTTCGCCCCGGGCGCGGATTTCGGCGCGTACAGCGCCTCCAAGGCGGCCGGCCACCAGCTCGGCAAGGTGGCCGCCCTCGAGTTGGCCCCGCTCGGCGTCCGGGTGAACATGATCAACGCCGACGCGGTATTCGCCGAAGGAGATACCCCGTCCGGCCTCTGGCGGGACATCGGCCCGGAGCGCGCACGGTCGCGAGGGCTCGCGCCTTCGATGCTCCAGGAGTTCTACCGCGAGCGAAATCTGCTGCACGCGGAGGTCACCGGTGCGCAGGTCGGCCGCGCGGTGGTCTTCTTCGCCTCCAACCAGACGCCCACGACCGGAGCCACGCTCCCCGTCGACGGCGGCATCGCCGCCGCGTTCCCGCGTTAACGGTGGCCGGTCGCGCTGCTCACCGGCTTGGTCGCGCCCTGCGCGACCTGCACGGCGGCGAGGGCTGCCTCGTCGAACTGAACGCCGGCCTTCTTCTCCAGCGCGGTGAAGAACTCCTGTTCTTGCTTGGTGCGGATCTCGGCCGCCACCTTGCCGCGGAGCACGCCGCGGAGGCTGGCGAGGTCCGGGCTCATCGCCTCCACGCGCGCCCGCAGCTTGATCACGTGAAAACCGCCAGGCGCCTCGACCACGTGGTCGGCGAGCTTTTCGATTCCGCGGAGCTCGAACGCCGCGTCGGCTACTTCGGGTC
The DNA here is from genome assembly GCA_035260805.1 of Myxococcales bacterium. Taxonomy (GTDB): domain Bacteria; phylum Myxococcota; class Myxococcia; order Myxococcales; family 40CM-4-68-19; genus VBKO01. The sequence continues at coordinate 2,735 of DATFUN010000394.1, forward strand.
CGAGCCTGGCGCCCAACTCGGCTCGGCTCAACAGAGGCAGGTCGCCCCCGAATCCCTTCGTGGCCGGATCCTCGGAGCGTTCGCGCGCGGCGGTGGCAAAGGCGTAGTAGTCGCGCGCCGAAGCGTGTGCGAGCTTCTGCAGCAGCGCCTGCGCCTCGCCGAGCTTCTTCGTACGCGCGGCTCCCGCACTCGGCGGCGCAGCCAGGAAGATGTGCGCGATGCGCACCCGCTCCGGCTGCGCGTACTCCGCCCGGTGCCGATCCAGGTAGTCCTGAAGCTCCGCATCCGACGGCGAGTGGCGCGCCACGGGCTC
>DATFUN010000395.1:0-3617 GCA_035260805.1 Myxococcales bacterium
AAACTGGGCCCCATGGACTTGGGCAAGCTGCTCGCCGAGCGGGCCGAGACGATGGCGGCCTTCAAGGATCCCCACCGCAGCCCCTATGCCGCCGTCGACCGGAGGGACTTCCACGGCACGCCGCTGGTCCTGGGGAGCGGCGCCGGTTCCGATCTGCGCCTGGAGGGGACGCTCCCCCAGCACGCGCGCATCGCCGTCGAGGGCGCCGGTTTCCGGGTGGAGGGGGTCGACGAGGGCGCCACGGTCGAGGTGCAGGGCAAGCCGGTGCGCGAAGCCCGGCTGGATGCCGGCGGCACCTTCGGCATCGGCCGGTACACGGTCAGGCTCTCGCACCAGAACTTCCCCGCGGTGGTGCTGCTCGATCCACAGTCGCCCCGGCTGCGCGACGGTCCCCCGCCGCGCTGGTTCCCGCCGGACGAGGCGTTCCGGGTGGTCGCGCGGCTCGAGCGCGACCCCTCGCCCCGGGACGAGGTGGTTCTTTCGACCCGCGGCAACGCCCGGCGGGCCCGGCGGCTGGGGCGGGTGTCGTTCGAGCTGGGCGGCCGCAAGCAGCAGCTCACCGCGCTGCGGCTGCTGGAGCCGGGGGTCGGCGAGGCGGCGGTCTCCATCTTCTTCCGGGACGCCACCACCGGCCACGAGACGTATCCGATCGGACGCTACCTGGAACCGCAGCCCGTCTCCGGCGATCCCGATGGCTTCGTGCTCGACTTCAACCGCGCATACAACCCGACCTGCGCGTTCTCTCCGCACTACAATTGCCCCATCCCACCGCGGGAGAACGTGCTCCAGGTCCCGGTGCGGGCGGGCGAGATGGACCCAGGCGGACATTGAGCCTCAATCTGGGCGTGCACGCCCGGCCGATGAAATAGGAGCCCCCGGTTCGAGGTAGGATCGTGTGATGGCGCGTCGCCGCCGCACCGCGGCCCCCCGCGCGGGTTCGAAGGGGCCGATTCCTCCACCTCCGCGCCGCCGGGTCGCCCGCGGGCAATCCGGAGCGAATTCGGCGCCTCCGGCGAACGAGGCGTCAAGGGCCTCGCGGTCGACCCCGCGCCGACCATCGAAGGCGCCCTCCGAGTCGGGGGCGACCTCCGAGCAGGGCTCGGGCCCGGCAGCTGCAGCTGCCGCCGCCCCCGACGAGTCCCGGCCGCCCCGCTGGTTCGCGCAGCTTCTCGAGGTCGCGCACCGGCGCGCCGCTGCCCGCGTCGAGGCGTTGCGGATGCGGTTCCCCGGGGCGACCCGGAGGGAGCTGGGGGAGCGGCTGGTCCGAAGCAGCGCGCTACGCGCGGGTTTGTTGGGGGCTGCGACCGGCACCCTCGCCCTGATCGCGCTTCCCCTGGGCCTGCCCGCCGGGGTGGCGGTGACGCTGCTGCTCGAGGCCGAGCTGCTCTTCGCATTGATCGCGCTCTACGGCCTTTCGGCGCGGGGTCCGGCCGGACGGCTGCGCCTCTTCGCGCTCTGGGCCGGCGCAGGCTTCGCCGATGCGGCGAAGGGCGCCGGACTGCGGCTAGGCGCCGACGCCGCCGGCCGCGCGATCGCAGGTTCGCTCCCGGCGCGCATCATCGCGCGCCTCAATCCCGTGCTGCTGCGCACGATCCTCCGCCGCCTCGGCCTCGGGTGGCTGCCCCGCGCGCTGAAGCTGTGGCCGCTCCTCGGCGCTCCGGTCGGCTTCGCGCTCGATCGCGCGGCGCTGCGCGCGCTTGGGCTCACCGCGCTGGACGGCCTCGATTCGGCGCCGGAAGACATCCACTGAATGGACGCCAGGGCGATCCCCAGATCCCCGGAGACGGTGTCGGCCGGCCTGTTGACTCCTCCTTTCAGAGCGCGAAGAACACCGTCAGCCAGTCGGGCAGCCGGGCGATGTCCGTCGCGCGGGTATTGGCGCACAGCCAGTGCAGCGCGCCCAGGTGGAAACCGCCGCCGCCATAGACGATGACGCCGGGCAGCGGGAGCGTTTGCAGGTTCAGCACCGCGTACGGCAGCTTCTCGTCGGCGGTGCCCGCCACCCGCTGGTACTTCGCCTCGACCGCAACCCGGTTGCCGTTGCGCGCGTCGCGGAACAGGACGTCCACCTCGCGGTCTCGCCCGTAGACGGTCTTCCCGACGGTGAGCTTGCGGCGGTAGTCGAGGCCCAACGTCAGCCCCACCAGTGCGATGAGCCGCTCGAACTCGGCGGGCGTCAGCTCGAACGCGTCGATCTCGCTCGACAGCGCCGCGCACTCGGCGGCGCTCAGCGGCGGCGGATGCTCTCCCGCGACCACCCATTGCCCGATGCCGCCCGGGTCCCACGCCCGAAGCCGAGCCAGCAGCTCGGGCGGCTCGGCGACCGGCATCGCCACTCCCTCCAGGTAGAGCTGCGGCCTCACGACATCCTCCTCCCCGACAGGGCCCAGGCGCGCCAGGCGCGCAGCAGCGGCGGATCCGAAGGCGCTGGGGGCGCGCGCAGCGATCGGCGGACTGCGGCCTCCCGCTCGCGGGGCCGGATGCGGAGCAGCTCGTCCAGCTCGGGCGTGGGCGCGTCTCCGTCCAGCCAGCCCGCGGCCCGCGCAGCCGCGCGCACATCCCCGGCGCCGGATGCGAGCTCCTCCAATTCGGGCGGGGCGATCGGCTCGATGCCGTCCGCGACCCTCCTGGTGACTCCCGGAGGCGCCACGCCGGCGAGCGACGGGTCGAGGTATGCGAGGTCGATGTCCCCCAACAAGAACCGGCGGCCGTGCGCGCGGGCCTCCACGCCCACCACCCCGGTCCCGCAGAACGGATCGACGATCAGCTCGCCGGGGGCGCTGCTCTGCACGACCAACGTGCGCACCACGGCGTTCGGCTTCACCGCCGGGCCCGGCACCGTGGACCGGGCGGCGAGCAGCACGTCGGGGATCCCGAGGTCGGCCAGCGGCCGCTTCCCCTTTTCGAAGAACAGGATGCGCTCCGAGGCTGCCCGGTAGTGGTATCCCGTCCCACCGCGGATGCGTTGCCCGTCGAGCGTGGTCTTTCCCCAGAGGATCTCCTTCCAGTACACGAACCCCGCCTCGCACGGGCGCGCTCCGTTCGGCAGCCGGTCGACCCCTACGCCCTGCTGCTGCTTGATCACGTCGGCGGTGACCTCGTCGCAGAAGAGGTAGAAGTGGCGGTCGCGGCGCAGCACCCGGTACACCGACGCCAGGAGCTCGGGCAGCCGCGAATTGGGGACGGTGGCGAACCAGTTGGTGGTGAGCCGGGTGGTGGTCCCCCGGGACCGGTGGAGCTGCAGGGATTCGTACGGGGGATCCGTGATCACCAGGTCGACCGACTCGTCCGGAAGGGTGGCGAGCAGGTCGAAGGCGTCGGAGATGACCACGCGGTCGCTGGGCGGGGGCGGCTCGAGTCGAAGCTGGGCGGTGAAGTCCACGGAAAGGACGGTAGCATGGGGGTCTGACACCACCGGCGCTCAGTCGGAGTTTTCACGGTCGTCATCCAGCGAGCTCAGGAAACCGAGCGTAGACGACCACGCCGCCGGCGAATTGAGGATCCCGAGATGGGCGGTCTGGAGGATGGGGTCGAACTGGCCCTGATTCGTCAGCTCGACGGTGGTCGCTCCCACGAGGCGCGCGCTGCGGGAGAAGTCGTGGGGGTTGCCATCGCGG
>DATFUN010000396.1:0-3370 GCA_035260805.1 Myxococcales bacterium
GGCGCGGGTCGTCGATGACCGATCGCGGGACGGTCTGCGTCACGATGTGCTCCATCGCGGCGCGGAGGAGCCGCTGCCGATCGAGCCCCCGCTGCCGATCCGGCTCGGCGTACTCCGCCTTGATCTGATCGCGGAGGTTCCAGTGGCTGATCAGCCGCACTCCCTTGCCGAACAGCCGCGTTCCGTCGCGGGTGAGGACGTGGTGCATCCACAGGTTGTACCCGGCGACGTAAGCCTCGGCGGCCGCCGACGCGCGGGCGCGCGCCTGCTGCGCCTCGGCGCTGGGCCGCAGCGCGAAGCGCCGCGTGAGCCGCACCGCGGCCCACTCTTCGCGCGACCATCTCGCTCCCTGCGCCAGCATCTCGTCCAGCCGGGGCAGCGGGAAGTTGAGCAATGCGACGAAGGCCAGCTTGGACTGGAAGAGGTCCTCGGACGAGTGGGCGGACAGGTCGAGGGCCGCGAACTGCTCGTCGATGGGCAGCTCGGGACCCAGCTCCAGCTCGCTCCACCTGCGCAGCTCGCGTCCGATGTCGACGAAGTAGCCGTCGACCTGCTCGAACGCGTACTCGAAGCGGCCGAGCAGGGCTGAAAGCTTGCGCGGGTCCGACTCGAACCACTGCTCGACGAACGCGCGGCGGGCGCGGTCGTCGCCGTCCTGGGGGCGCCACATCGCCACGATCTGCGCAAAGCCGCGATCGATGCGGGCGCGCTGCGCCTCGCCGTGCTCCCTCACGAGCAGGTCCCTGAGCTCGCGATCGTCCCTGCTCCGCGGCCAGCCGGGCAAGGTCCGCGACCCCAGCTGGCGGTCGCTGGGCGTGACCGCGCCTTCGCGCGCGTCGAGCGGTTCGGTGGCGTTGGGAGGCTTCAGCGATGCACAGGCGGCCAGCAGCAGGGCGGGCAGCGATCGTCTCATGGGCGGCTACTAACACGGCGCCCGGTCGAGGGGCCGCGCCTCCGCGTCTCCGCGTTGGATTTTGCGACTCGACCGCGACGTACGGATGGTTACGCTACGCCCCATGAAGCGCCTCGCCTTGCCCTGTGCCGCCGCGGTGTGCGCCTGCTCGCTCCTGCGCGGCGTCGCGGACTTCCGCGAGCCGTCGGTCTCACCCACCTATTCCATGGAGCCCCGTTCGATGCCCGAACCCGTACCGCCCCGTTTCTTCGCCCGCCTCTGGCTCGCGACCGTCTGCTTCTTCCGGGTGATCTTCGACCCGCGCTTCGCTGCCCGCGTGGCGGCGGTCCGGCAGGAGATCGCTGCCACGCCGCAGCCGGCCGCGCTCCCCGGCGCGCGCCCGGATCCCACCCTGCACCTCATCGGCCTCTTGCAACGCGAAGGCCGGCTCCTCGACTTCTGCGAGGAGGAGATCGCCAAGTACAGCGACGCCGAGGTGGGCGCCGCCGCCCGCACCGTGCACGCCGGCTGCCGCAAGGTGCTGCGCGGCGCGCTGGCCCTGGAGCCGGTCCGCGCCGAGCCGGAAGGCGCGCAGGTGCAGGTGCCGCCCGGCTTCGATCCCGGCGCGGTCCGGCTGACCGGCAACGTGGTCGGCGCCCCGCCGTTCACCGGGACGCTGCGGCACCACGGCTGGAAGGCGCGCGACGTGCGCCTGCCGCCGCCGCCCGCCGGGCAGGACGCGAGGCTCCTGGCGCCCGCGGAGGTGGAGCTTCCGTGACGGCGCGTTACTCGGTCGGCATCGACCTCGGCACCACCAACAGCGCGATCGCCGAGCTGGACCTCGCCATCGAGCCTGCCGGCCCCGGCGAGCCGCTGCCGGGAGCGCTCGCGCTGGACGTGGCCCAGATCGTCGCGCCGGGCGAGCTCGCACAGCGCCCGCTGCTCCCGTCCTTCCTCTACCTTCCCTCGCCCGTCGAGGCCCCGCGAGGAGCCTTCGATCTTCCCTGGGGCAGCTCGCCGGAGTCGGTGGTGGGGCAATACGCGCGCGACCGCGGGGCGCTGGTTCCGGGGAGGCTCGTCTCCTCGGCGAAGAGCTGGCTGTCGCATCCAGGTGTCGACCGGCGCGGGCAGCTCCTGCCGCCGGGGGCCGATCCGGAAGTGCCGCGCCTCTCTCCGGTCGAGGCGAGCGCGCGCATCCTGCGCCACCTGCGCGCCGCCTGGGACGCGCTGCACGAGGCCGACGGGCTGAAGCTGGCCGACCAGGCGGTGACGCTCACCGTGCCCGCCTCGTTCGACGCGGCCGCGCGCGAGCTGACCGTGCAGGCGGCCGCGGAGGCGGGGTTGCCCCGGCTCACCTTGCTGGAGGAGCCCCAGGCGGCCCTCTACGCCTGGGTGCAGTCCGCCGGGGAATCGTGGCGCAAGTCCGTGCGGCCCGGCGACGTGATCCTGGTGGTCGACGTGGGGGGCGGCACCAGCGACTTCAGCCTGATCGCGGTGGGCGAGGAGGAGGGCCGGCTCGCGCTCTCCCGCCTCGCGGTGGGCGACCACGTCCTTCTGGGCGGGGACAACGTGGACCTCGCGCTCGCCCACCTCGTGCAGGAAAGGCTGCGCGGCGAGGGACGCAAGCTCGACGCCTGGCAGTTCACCGCGCTCACCTACGTCTGCCGGCAGGCGAAGGAGCACCCCGAGCTGGAGAGCAAGGGCGTAGTGCCCCTCGCCATCCCGGGGCGCGGCAGCGGGCTGGTCGGCGGGACCATCCGCACCGAGCTGTCCTTTCGCGAGCTGCGCAAGGTGGTGGAAGGGTTCTTCCCCGAGACGAAGGTGGACGCCGCTCCCGCCACGCAGCGCCGCCTCGGCCTCACCACGATGGGTCTCCCCTACGCGCAGGACCCTGCCGTGACCCGCCACCTGGCCGCGTTCCTCCGCCGCGCCGGCGGCGCTCCCAAGCGGCCGGGAGCGACCTTCATCCATCCCACGGCGATCCTCTTCAACGGCGGCGTCTTCAAGGACACGGCCTTGCGGGACCGCGTCGCCGACCAGGTCGAGCAGTGGGTCACCGCGGAGGGCGGCCCGCGGCTGAAGCGCCTCGCCTCGGGAAGCCTGGACCTCGCGGTGGCCGAGGGCGCGGCGTACAGCGGGCTGGCGAGGCGGGGCCGCGGCATCCGCATCCGCGGGGGGACCGCGCGGGCGTACTACGTCGGCGTCGAGTCGGCCGCGCCGGCGGTTCCCGGATATTCGCCACCCCTGCGGGCGGTGTGCCTGGCGCCCTTCGGCATGGAGGAAGGCAGCGCCGTCGAGGTGCCGGCGCTGGAGGTCGGCGCGGTGGTCGGCGAGCGCACTTCGTTCCGCTTCTTCTCCTCCTCCTCGCGCCGCGACGATCAACCCGGGGCGGTGGTGGACGACCTGGACGAGCTCGCGGAGCTGCCCGCTATCGAGGCGGAGCTTCCCGCCCGCGAGGGCGCGGCGGGCGAGGTCCTG